>JAVETB010000156.1:0-3328 GCA_034006265.1 Syntrophus sp. (in: bacteria)
GTCATCGTTTTTTTAGGAACTAATAAAATGTCGGAAAATGATATATTTTTTAAAGGTCTTCTAGCAAATGTAGATTCGTCTGTTTTAGGTGTGGATTTTTTAGAACATGGGTTTGAAGTAGAATGTATTTCGGCTTATGATGGAATAGATCTTATTTCAAAAATTGGCCCTAATAAAAGAGACTTCTTGCGTAAAGATCTGGAGGATTATAATTGTATAGATCGTTCCAAGAATCGCGGAGGAGATATGTATTTCTTCAGCGCTTCTTTCGAAGATATTGAGAGTGCAAAAATCAAAGTGCAAGATTATCTTGTACCTGTTGTTAAACTAATGAGGCTTTTTAAAGAAAATGCGATTTATATACAAATGGGATATTACTATTCTAAAGATGGATTAAGACCGATTAATCAGCCATCAGCTATGGGATATTTTAAAGACGGGACAGTTCCAAATATTCGATCGTTTACTCATTATCCCCGCGTTTATTGCATTTCAAAAGATGACCGATATTCTCTAGAATCTTATGAGTTACCTAGTGCTATGGAACATTAATTTTGCAAATTAAAATAATGCCTTTGAAGTTTTTTCCTGGCATCGCTTTTATCGAATCGCCATCTCACCGTTGCTTTTGCTGAGTTTCGCTCTTTTTCCCATGAATCAACCTCTACAGCCAGCTTTTCCATAGTTTCAATCCTGCGATCCAAGCATTGCTTTGATAGTGCAGAGAGTTCAATCTCGGCCATATTTAGCCAACTGCCTTTCTTAGGAGTAAAATGAAATTCAAATTTTTTTGCAAGCTCAAACGCCTCATCCGGAGGTAGCGCTACATAGAATGAACCTGCTGTATGAGTATTGAGATTATCTTGAACGAGTCTTATTGATTCTGCGTTAGGATATTGCTCTGCAATATTTTTCATGAAATCTGCATAATCAACTTTTGTTCTATGTTTCTTAACGTAAACCAGCCTCTTACCTGCAAGAGGTTCAAATGCCATAAAAATGCAGCATGTTCCATTACGGATGTATTCATAATGTTCCTTCTTAGGGCTACCGGGTTTCATAGGAATCGGCATTACTGCATCGCCTATGATCTGGCACGGCCTTTCATCGAAGCAGATAACTGGGTGTTTCGGATCATAAGGTTTTCCATAAAGATCTAGTACATCTTCCATATGCCAGACGAAATCACTTGTCATTTTTCCGATACACCAGCGAGTCTTTAGCCATGGTTTTATTTCATTTTTTTCAATATTCTTTGTACGCTCATGTGGGATATGGAATCGACAGCTTCCAACTCAACAAGCTTGTCTGCCAGGAGTCTTAGTGTCCATTTTGATCTTCCTTCAGGCGGCTCTGAACAGGCAAGAAGAGTCAATTGGGCTTCTACCCTACTATCTATTTTGGGAGGTGCCCCGCTGCGGGATTTTTCGTGTAGTGCAAAGTCCAAGCCGCCTTCACAATAACGTTTCCTTATTCGATTTGCAGTGGACTTGCTAACCTTCAACGTCTCTGCAATCTCGGCATCAGGTTTCCCTTCGTCTGCCAAAAGCAGGATCCTGGCCCGAGTTAGACTTCTTGCAGAAGATCTGCCTCGACGAAGATATTGATTCAGTTCCACTCGCTCATCATCCTTGAGTCTAACCGAGTATAACATTTTCCTAGACACAATCTTTATTCCGGCTTTCCGCATCAACCCTCCAATCCGTAGTATTTTTCACAATCCTGCCCCAACAATCGAATAATCCTAACAAGATTATCATTAAGGTTCGCTATCATTAGGTTCATTTCACCATTGATCCACACTGTAACTTCAGCTACCCCCATGAACAGAAAAGCTACCCACTTGAAGGTTGGTTTTTGTGTTGGCTTCTTTAGCTGGTTAGGTATGGTCTCTCCCGTCTCACGCATCCGTTTTCTTATCAGCCACTCCGCGATAGAATATATCATGAGCGTCAGGACCATTATCATGGCAAGAGCTTCAATCCTCTCTTCTTTCTTGAGATAGACCTCCGCCACGCGGAAGCTCTTATCTTTGAGGAATCTGAACCCTCTTTCAACCTCTTGCTGCCCTTTATAGTAGCTTAGAATGGTATCAGGATCTATATTGATGTCATTTGAGGCTAAAATGAACTTTCCAAGCTTAGATTTCTCTTTTAATACCTTATCTAAATCTAATTCTACCCTAGCCTCGATTAGATGGATCACGATGAGCGTTTCACCATTCTTCGGCCGACCCCTTTTCTTTTCCACTTTTTTGACGACCGATTTTACCGATAAATCCTTGAATCTGTGTAACGGAAGCTTAGCGATCCATAATTCAGCTTCTTTTATCGCATCTGCCTCACATGCGAACTCGCGATGTCTCAGTTTTGCGAGGTCTCTCTCCGCTTGCCGATCTTCTTTTTCGAGCCGCTTTTCAAAGGTCTTTTCCATCCTCGCCTGCATCGGTTCAGACTGATAAACGACCCACTTTTGATATATATCTCCATAGTTTGATGTTGTCGAAAAGCATTTGTACCTTTGATCCTGACATTCGACCATGTCAAGATCGCTATCTATTAGCTGTTTGCACTCGTTAAGCGTTGCAGGTACGCGAGTTATCCAGAGCATCTCGGTCCCAAGCTGCTGGATATTTTTCTCGCTGTAGACCGCACTATCTGCTATGTAATACGCGGCATCGTCAAGACGTAGGCCGCTCTTGATCTTCAGGAATGACTCCATGATCGTGATTTTATCTGAGGCATTGCCCGATTGGGCTTTGGCAAAAAGAGGTATGCCGTCCTGGTTTGTCACCAATCCCAGGACGAACTGCTTCAGATCCATCCGGCCGTCTTTGGAATGGCCAAGGGTTATCTCGATAGCGTTTCGACCGCTTGGACCCTCATAATCTCCCTGGACGCTGAAGCTCGTAGTATCGGCATGAAGCCGTTGAACTCCGAGATCCAACTGGCTCATAACCTTCAGAGCTATATCGTTGAAGAGTTCTGTCGGACCGTAGGCATAAATCGCATCAAGGGTCCTGCCGAGGGCATCATCGTTCAGGTCTGCGGCGGTGACACCTTCACCGAGCAACCTCTCGACGGGAAGCTTCTCGTAAAACTCCGGGAACAAATACAGTCTTTGGCCAACGTAGCCCAGTCCGTTCAGGATCATGGCCTTTATGAGCCTTGAATGCTCTAGGTTGTGGTTTCTCTTTTTAGGGAGTCGATCATCGATCAGATCTGCGATGTCTAGATGGTCGAATACGCCTGAAACTAAACCTAGATGATCCAGAGGAAGGGTCCTTATATCCATAATTGCTACCCCTAAAAAACGGGATATAACGGGG
>JAVETB010000042.1:0-22233 GCA_034006265.1 Syntrophus sp. (in: bacteria)
GAGCGTCCCGGCTCCCAAAGGCGCACAGGCCTGGACCACCGCATCAACCATCGTGTCCACAAGGCTGGAGTTGGCCTGAAAAAATCCCGACGCAGGCACGCGGAGGATCTTTCCCTTGACGGAACGCAAGACCCGATTCCCTGGGGCCTGGAAACGGCCGAATCCGGGAATCGCCTCTTCCGCACCGGACCACAGGGTTACCCTTTCCTCCCGCCTCCCGCCTCTTCCGGAGGGGGGAGGCGAACTTTCCAGGTCCTTCCGCAGGGCTGCCAGAGAACGGTTGATGGACTCGTCGACGATTTCGCACCGCGTCACCGGAACGATCCGGCTGTCCGCAGCCTCCTTGTAACCGACCAGGGGGGTCCTTCCCGGTGCGAGGCGGACATGGAAGTCCGCTTTGCACCGATATCCATAGGGCATCGGTGAAGGGATGGTTTTGCGCACGGGGGCATCCGGCACCCTTCCGATCCGAGCAAAGGTTTCCGCAACCTGCCGCCTTTTAATGTCCAGCTGGTGTCCGTAGGCGATGTGCTGATACTGGCAGCCTCCGCAGCGCCCGTAACAAAGGCATGGGGCAGCGCTCCGGAAGGGCGACGGCTCCAATATCCGGCATATGCGCCCTGTGGCGTACGCTTTCCGCACAGAGGCAATTTCAAGCTCAACCCTGTCCCCATCCGCGGCGAAGGGAACAAAGATGACCAGGCGGCCGACCCTGCCGACCCCCAGACCGCCGAAGGCGATGCTGTCTATCGCCACTTCCAACCGGTCCCCTATTCCGACCTTGGCCTCCCGGGTTGATTTCCTTCCCTTCAATCGATCCCCCTCATTTTTTTTCAGTCTCTGCGGATTTCAAAGAGTTCCCCGGAGACCATGCAGCCATTTCCCCTTCAAAAAAAGCGGGCTGAAATCTCCGCAAGCCCTTTCCTCAAGCTTGAATTTTGCTTTCTTTTTTACAGGACGGATCAGTAATCCCAAACCGGCTCCGGAAATGGCCCCCAAGGCATTTCCCTTTACAAGCCCATAAAATACTGATAGGAATCTCTGCATGATCACAGAAACAAGAGTAAATACCATTCAGGACCGAAATGTCCATCATTTGTTTACCGGGGGAAAGGAAATCATCCTGGTAGGCACAGCCCACGTATCTCGGGAAAGTGCGGACCTGGTGGAACGGGTCATTTCCGGGGAGCATCCGGATACGGTGTGCATTGAGCTGTGCCAGGCCCGCTTCGACGCCCTGAAGAAAAAGGACCAATGGCAGGAGATGGACATTGTGAAGGTCATCCGGGATAAACGGACCTCGCTGCTCCTTTCCCAGCTTCTGATGATGTCCTTCCAGAAGAAAATCGCCGAAAAATTCAATATCCATCCCGGCGAGGAAATGCTTCGGGCCATTGCCATGGCGGAAAAGCAGGGGGCGGGCATCGTGCTCGCCGATCGGGAAATCCGGGTAACGCTTCTGCGCACCTGGAGACGGATGGGATTCTTCAGCAAAGTCCGGCTGGCCGCGGAAATGTTTCTCTCCCTTTTCATGACGGAAGACATCGATGAACAGGACATCGAAAAACTCAAGGAGCATGATGTCCTGGACATGACCCTCCGCCAGTTCGGGGAAAAAATGCCGGACCTGAAAACAACGCTGATCGACGAACGGGATCAGTATCTGGCGGCCTCCATTCGCTCCGCCTGCGGGGACAAGGTGGTCGCCGTCGTCGGCGCAGGTCATATTCCGGGCATTGTGCGCACTCTCGAGCAGAACCAGGAGGTCGACAAGGAGGCCATTTCGGTGATTCCTCCCCCCGGCCTCTGGGGGCACGTGTTCGCCTGGGGATTTTCCCTGGGAATCGTCGGGATCTTCGTCGCCGGATTTTACAGTTCCGGCTTTTCAGCCAGTATGGCCATGATTTTTTCCTGGTCGGCCATCACGGCGGTCTGTGCGGCAGCGGGGGCGCTGCTTCTTCTGGCCCATCCCTTGACCATTGCCGCAGCCGCCTGTTCGGCGCCCATCGCCACCCTTCACCCCCTGATCGCCACGGGCTGGGTTGCGGGCCTGACCGAGGCAACGATTCGCAAACCGAAGGTCAAGGACTTTCTGAGCCTGAAGGATGACATCCTCTCCGTTCGAGGATTTCTGAGGAACAAGATCACACGCATCCTTCTTCTGATCGCCATCGTGAACCTGACGACTTCCATCGGTACGTTCGCCGCCATACCGGTCATGATGAGATACTTTTAACGGATCTTCCTGTTGGCAGGCCATGGCTTCTTCCGGTAAAACTTCCCTCCTCTGTCCCCGCTGCCGCAAGCTCATCAGTGCTGATGAGCCCCAATGCCCGCACTGCGGATTGAGAAACCCGGGATCGCGCTGGCTGTCCGCATTTGTGTGGCGGCTCAACAGCGGAAACCTCGACCCGATTCGCATCCTGATTTACTTAAACGTAGCGTTTTACCTGCTTTCACTCCTCCTGAACCTGTCCGGCACGCGGATCTCCCCTAATCCCCTGGCCCTTCTTTCCCCCTCCAACAGCAGCCTTTTTTCCCTGGGCGCGACAGGGGCCATCCCGATCGCCCACTACGGGCGCTGGTGGACCCTCATCTCCGCCTCTTTTCTTCATGGCGGCATTCTCCACATTTTCTTCAACATGGCCGCTCTTTCCCAGCTGGGCTATTTCGTCCTTCGAGAATACGGATTTAACCGCTTTATCCTGATTTATGTCGCATCGGGCATTGCCGGCTTTCTGATCTCGAGCCTGGTTGGGGTCATTTTTACTCTCGGCGCCTCCGCCAGTCTGTGCGGCCTGATCGGAGCGATCCTGTTCTACGGCAAAAGCCGCGGGGGGTTTTACGGCGAGGCCATTTACCGTCAGTCCATCGGCTGGATCGTGGGACTGGTGATCTTCGGTCTGCTGGTGCCGGGCATCAACAACTGGGCACATGGCGGAGGGCTTGTCGCCGGCATTCTTCTCGGATTTTTTCTGGGATATGAAGACCAGTCCGAGGAGAAGCCTCTTCAGCAGATCCTGGGTACCGGCTGCATCTTTCTGACGGCATTGATCCTCTTCTGGGCGGCCCTTCATTCCCTCTTCGCCTTTTTTGTCTCATAACCTGTAATTCTTATTGACTTAATCTCTGCTTGTTTATATGGAAAACTCATGTTCAGGAAGAAGAACCGTCACATGGATCAGCAAAAACAAAGACAAGGAGAAGACCCTTTATGCATGCATTCAGATATTACGGACTTACCGTCGCGCTGTCGAGCCTGCTGTTCCTTTCCGGCTGTGATACCGCCGTCATAACCAACGGAAACATCATGGGCATCCAGTCCGGCCAGTTTCTCTACACAAACGGCTACCTGCAGGCAGACTATCCCACAAACCTCGACAGCGCCTGGCAGGCCTGCGAACAGACCCTTCAGGACCTCAAGGCGACAAACATCCGCAAGGACCGCAAAATCGCATCGGGAACCCTGAAGGCAGACGTCCATGACGACAAGATTGTTATAGAAATTGTCTACTCGGAAAGGGATAGGGTCACCGTTTCCGTGCTGGCAGGCATCGGCGGCAGCCAGCTGGCGGCGCGGCTCATCCACGAGAGAATCAGGAAGGCGCTGCATGCGATGGGGGCAATCAAATCCTCATAAGGACTCGGTGCCTTCTTTAATCCACCCGATGATCACGAGACCACACTATTAAAAAAAGAAGGGACAAACACCATGGCTAAAGAAAATCAGGGGTCAATCGCGACCAGGGACGAGCAGCTCCTAGAGGACCAAATCGATCTGAGCCGGGAAGCCGAGCTGGAATCCAGCATCCAGCGCCTGGAGGAGTTGAACTCGGCCCTCAAATCCCTGCTTCGGCACCGGGATCAGGACAGGCGGGATGTGGAGGAGCGGTTTCTCTCCAACGTCAAGGAGCTCGTCCTTCCCTACATCCAGAAGCTCAAGGAGACGGAGCTCGTTGGCATGCAGGCCACGTACGTGGAAATTGCAGAATCCAATCTCAACGATATCATGTCGCCCTTCCTGCAGAAGATCACCTCGCGATACCGGAACTTTACACCCAAGGAAATTCAGGTCGCCAGCCTGATCAAGGAAGGCAGGCGAACCAAGGAAATCGCCCAGATCCTTGGAATCTCGAAAAGCGCCATCGACCTTCACCGGAACAGCATCCGCAACAAGCTGGGATTGATCAACAAGAAAACAAATCTCCGCTCCTATCTGATGTCTCTTTTCTAATCCCGCCTCTACCTCTAGCGGGGTGGCATCCGGCGTCGTTCCCGGATTTCCGGCAGTCACCCCGCAGCTTTTCGCCCGGACGGATTTTTCCGGGCTCCTCAAAGCCGGCAGCGCAGCACACGGACATCTCAGGACTGCCCGATCTTCAGCAGAAACAGGGACAGGACCGTCATCAGTATTCCCGCCGTATTCAACAGCGTCAGTTTTTCCCGGTAGACCATGGCGGCAAGGACATTGGCCAGGACGAAATTCATTCCCACCACGGGAACGATGATGGACAGTGGACCCGTTTTCATGGCCGAAAGAAGGGTAAAAAAAGCCGCGAAATTGAGCAGTCCCACCACGAAGCCGATCAGAAGGGCTTCTCCATAGTTCCGATTCGCCCCTCCCTTTTCAAAGGGCCTCTGAAGACCCAGAGAAAAGAGCATGCTGAGAGAGTAGGTAAAGGCAATAAAGGCCATGGTATTGGTGTACAGCGCGGCGAATTTACTGGAAACGGCCGCCACGGCGCCCGTCAGGACGGCAATGCCGATCAGGAAATACCCCTTGCGGGCATTCCGGTTTTCCTTTTGCTCCTCCTCGGAAAAGCGGGTCAGAGTGAGGATGACGCCGATGGCGAGAGCGATGCCGGCAGCCTGATACCCGTTCAGAGAATCCCTGAAATAGACCATGGAGAAGATGACCACCAGCACGGCGCTCATCCGGGTCATCGGATAGACGATCGTCGTGGGCAGATAGCGCAGCGCCTCAATGGTCACGACCGTATCGACAAAAAAGGTCAGGCTGTTGATGAGGGCGAGGGCCAGCAGCCAGGTCAGGTTTTTCAGGGCTTCATCGGAAGAGAACCAGCAGATCGAACCGAGAACCGCCACGGTGCCCATGAAGGACAGGGTGGTCCAGGCGGTATTGCAGTTCCGCTGCGCCGACACCTTGTAGAGGAACCGCTGGATCCCGTAGAGGACGAAACAGACCATCGTCAGGAAAAACCAGTTCATGAGCTTTCCCCGGCCCGTTTCACGAAATCCCGAGAGCTCCCAGCGCCTTGGGGACCGTGTTCCCGGGGCTTACCTTGTACCAGGCCTCCAGGATCCGACCGTCCTCATCAATCAGAAAGGATGAGCGGAGAATTCCGAAATATCTTTTCCCGTAGAGAGATTTCTCGCCCCAGACACCATAGGCCTCCGCCACGGAGTGGTCCGGATCCGACAGCAGAGGGAAGGACAGTTGAAGCTTGTCGCTGAACTTTTTTTGCAGGGCTGTTGAATCGGGGCTGATGCCCAGAGCGTCCACCCCGATTTCCTTCATTGTGGAGTGGGCATCCCTCACCGCTTCCGTCTGCCTGGTGCAACCGGAGGTTCCGGCCTTGGGGTAGAAATACAACAAGAGTTTCCTGCCCTTGAAATCGTCGAGCGTTACCGTTTTTCCGAACTGGTCGATCAGCGCGAAGCCGGGCGCCTGATCCCCTCCCTTCAATTTGTCCACCTGGCACCTCCTGAAAAGTCTCCTGTCCCGCTGTCCTTCGGCATTCGCATCCGTATCCGCATCCTCCCGTTCCGGCGGAAGAGCCGCCCTTGAAAAACACGACACCTTCGTTACTCTAGTATGACCTGCCGTGTTTTTCAACATCAGAGACAAAGAAATCATCGACAAAGGGGAAATATTTCTGTAGGTTTTCTCCCGGCTGCGGCCTGTTATCAAGGAGGGGACGGAAAAAGAGATGAAAAGCAAAGGGTTCCTTTACGCCTGGATATGGATCGTCTGCATCCTGCCCCTGGCGGGATGCCTGCCTAAGGAAATTCCCCCTCCACCCAGGCCCGCCACCATTGCCGTCGTTCTGGGGGCCGGCGCATCCCGGGGGTTCGCCCACGTGGGTGTCCTCAAGGTTCTGGAGAGCCGGAAGATTCCCATCTCCCTGATCGTCGGAACGAGCGCGGGAAGTTTCGTCGGTTCCCTCTATGCTTCCGGAATGAGCACCTTCGAACTGCAGCGGATTGCCCTGACCCTGGAAAAAAATGACGTGGCCGATCTGATCTTCCCCGACAACGGCTTCATTCGCGGAGAAAAGCTTGAAAGCTACATTAACCGCTCAGTCCGGCAAATATCCATCGAAAAGCTGGCTATTCCCTTTCGGGCGGTGGCAACGAACCTCCAGGACGGCTCGGAAATCGTTTTCGGGTCGGGAAACACGGGAAGGGCCGTCCGGGCAAGCTGCTCCATTCCCGGCATCTTTCAACCGGTATGGATCGGGGGGAAGCCTTACGTCGACGGGGGCGTTGTGAGCCCTGTTCCCGTTCTGGCCGCGAAGCGGGCGGGCGCCGATGTCGTCATCGCCGTGAACATCTCCGCGGGGGTGGGGGGAGCGGCCCCCCGGGGGATAATGGACACGATCCTCCAGTCCATCGACATCATGTACAACAAGATGGCGGCTTCCCAGATCGCCTATGCCGACGTGGTCATTGCCCCCAGGGTGAGCTATATCGGTTCAGGCGACTTCGATAAACGCCATGAGGCCATCCTCGAAGGCGAAAAGGCGGCTACCCTGGCCCTGCCACGCATTCAGCAGATTCTGGAACGGCTTCGACAGGAGGGAAGGCTCCCCCGGTAATTCTCACATCAGCCCAGCGCACTTTTCAGCACACGGCTCAGATTCGCCACGCTGTAAGGCTTTTGAATAAAGCCGGCCAACCCCTTTCCCACGAAGCGCTGCGTCACGTCCTGTTCATTGAAGCCGCTGGACAGAATCACGGGCAAATCGCCCTGCAGATTACGCAGTTCCTGTAAAGTCTCCTCACCGCCCATCTCGGGCATCATGAGATCAAGGAGCACACAGGTGATCTCTCCTCTGTGGATGCGGAACACCTGCAGGCCCTCACGGCCATTGACCGCGGTCAGGACTTCAAAGCCCAGTTTTTCCAGCATCGCCGATGCCACCGCCACGACAAAGGGATCGTCGTCAATGACCAGGACGGTGCCCCCGCCCTTCAGCGGCTCGCCCTGCTCCGCTATCCCCTGCTCCGCGCCCGAATCCCGCTCTGCGGCAGGCAGCAGGATCCGGAAGGTTGTCCCCTTCCCCACCTCGCTGGAAACCTTGATGACTCCCCGATGGCCGCGCACGATGCCGAGCACCGCTGCCAGCCCCAGCCCCCTGCCGACGAACTTCGTGGTGAAGAAGGGATCAAAAATCTTTCCCTGGGTTGCTGAATCCATCCCGCATCCCGTATCCGACACCTCGAGGTAGACATAGAGCCCCCCGGGCGGGTGATCGGGCAGATAGCTTTCGGACAGGTAGACCTCATCACACTCAAGGGCCCCTGTCGTAACCGTAATGACGCCTCCCGCACCTCCCAGGGCATCGGATGCGTTCGTAATCAGGTTCATGATCACCTGACGGATCTGCGTGACATCCGACTCCACCTCCGGGAGATGATCGGCAAGGACATAGCGCACCGCCGATTTCTTGGACACCGAGACATCGAGTATTTTTCCCATTTCCCGGACGACTTCAGACAGGTCGCAGCGGCTGACCACGAAGCGCCCTTTTCCGGAATAGGCGAGCATCTGCCGGCACAGATCCGCCGCCCGGTGCGAGGCCCGCGTGATCTCCTCGACGTGCTGGCAGACGGGTGACGCCGGAGAGAGCGCGAGAAGGGCCAGGTCGGCGTATCCGAGGATGGCCATGAGCAGGTTGTTGAAGTCGTGGGCAATTCCTCCTGCAAGGACGCCCAGGCTCTCGAGTTTCTGAACTTCCCGCATCTGGGCATCGAACCTGAGGCGCTCCTCCTCCATCTGCTTCCGCTCCGTCAGATCGTTGAAGACGGCAAGGGTCTTGTTTCCCATGAGCGTTCGAAACAGCTCGATATTCCGCACGGATCCGTCCCGGCACGTCACGTCCATTTCAATGCCGCAGGTGCTGCTTTCAAGCCTGTCAACCGTCCTTCGCAGGCGCTCAACCGTCCTGCTCCGGTAGACCGGATCGGGAAAGGCGCAGCGGAACCATTCCCCCAGGGTGGGAATGTCGTCGATATTGTAGCCGAACTTCTCGCTGAATTTTGGATTGACGTATTCGACCCGGCCATCCCTGTTCGCAAAGCCGATGGGCAGCGGAGACGACTCCACCACCATCCGGAACCGTGCCTCGCTCTCAAGGAGCGCCTCCTCGGCCTGTTTGAGTTCGGTAATGTCCTGTACCGTCCCGACGCATTTCAGGGAACGGCCTTCCGAATCAAATTCGTTCCGGCCGATTTCATGGACCCACTTGATCCGCCCGTCCTTCATCAACAGCCGGTGAGAGATTTCATAGGGAGCCTTGTCTTCCATGGATTCCGCAAAAAGTCGATGGACCATCTCCCGGTCGTCGGGATGGATTTGCTTCAGGAAGGCCTCGAACGAAGCGTCAAACTCGCCGGGGTCGATTTCAAAGATCTCATAGGTGCCGTCCGACCATTGCAGGGTACTCGTGATGAGATCCAACTCCCAGTTTCCCATTCGCGCGATGCGCTGCGCCTCTCGAAGCTTTCTTTCGCTTTCCCGGAGCACTTCCTCCGCCCGCTTGCGTTCCGTTATGAAGCGCGCCTGCTGTATGTTCTGATAGGCTGTCGTGGAAAGCTGGTTGGCAAGGGCAAACAGGGCATGGGCGATCTGCTCGAACTTCTCCTGCGGCATAAAGGGCACCTGGCGATAGGCTTCGCAGAATTCCTTCTCGTCGTGGCCCAGTTCGCGGCAGTATTCAAGGATTTTCTCTTCGTCCTGTCTTTCGTTGCGGACCTGACCGATCAGCCAGCTGGCGATGTGGCGTCCGCCGACGGTGATGCTGGCGCCTGCACCGCACAACCCCGCACTCAGGCAGGTCTGAATGACCGGTCCGGAGGGGTCATACCTTCCGATCGCCGCATCGGATATCAGACATTTTCTTTTTCCTTTTTCGGTACCCCGGATGAACGTGCTGCAGAACCTGGTGAAGCTGCTCGGTTTCGTAATGGGGGTTCCGTCGGGACGTGTGATCAGCGCCGAAACGCCCCAGGTTGCCGCAAGCAGATCCTGAAGTCGTTGAAGGTCGGAAAGGTTGAAAAGGTCCTCGAAGGCGACGCTTCCGATATTTTCCAGGGGCTCCGTCAACGCGACGATGCGCCTTTCCAGTGCTTCCTCGGCCTGCTTGCGCCTGCTGATGTCCCGGCAGACGGCCAGAACGACTTTTGACCCGGCCAATTCGAGATGCTGCAGGGACACTTCCATCGGGATCAATGTTCCGTCCCGCTTCCGGTTCACAGTCTCAAAGAGAACGTACCCTTTCCGCTGAAGTGCCTTCACCCGCTCGTCATGTTCCGCGGCCCCGGACATGTCGATGTCCAGCGGCCCCATGGTCATAAGCTCTTCGCGGCTGTAGCCCAGGATCTCCAGGGCGGCCTTGTTTGCATCCAGAAGGCGCTCTTCCTGGTCGAGAAGGTAAATGGCATCTTTGGCGAAATGGAACACGGCATGGAATTTCTCTTCACTGCGCCGCAGCGCAAGCTCCACCTGCTTTTGCGCCACAATTTCCCCTATGACCCTGGCGGTGGTGACAAGGCGCTTCCTTGAAAGCTTAATCATCAGTGGCGGGCGGGATTCACAGGCTTCCGCCTGCCGGCGGAGCTCCTCCAGGGGAACTCCGTAAAACGCCGCCAGGTCGCGCAGCTTTTCCTCGTCGCGGGGAGGATCGCCATAGCCGATGGCGAGGCTTCCAACCACTTCGCCGCCGGCAAAGACCGGAACGGCAAAAGTCCGGATTCCTCCGCGACAGGGCACATCCACGGGCCGCCTTGTTTCAATGGAGACAAGGGCAGCCTCATTCCGGCAGGATTCGAAACAGGGTCCTTTGCCGGGCGCCATGGCATTCCGGCCATCCGCTGTCCCGCAAAGCCGTCTCGATGCCTGATCCAGAAACCGGCACCAGTTGGAGGAGATGAGCTTCAGCGCACAATCGCCGTTTTTTTCACAGACGGTAACGGAGGTGCCACTGAGAGAGGCCAGGTCTTCGACAAGCTCGGAAAGGAGAGATTCACCGACGAGGTCACGAATATATCTGGAGTCCTTCAGAAAGGCCAGATCGTCATAGGCCGGGATCGGTTCTTCCCGCTGCCAGGACGGGCCGGCAACTCCTTTAAAGATCCCGTTCAGCATCCCCTTGAGAGGCTGAGCTGAATCTTCTCCCCCCTTCAGATTCCACAAAGGCATCTTGCCGGCCATTCCGCACTCCTCAATCCATGCTTTCCGCTCGGTACTCCGGGGCGAACCTCTTTCGCCAACAGTCAGACCGGCCGGCACCCATCCCGACGGGGATAAAACGTTACAGAAGAAGGAGGAAAAGGAGGCCGTTTCTTGGTTCCTGCGGCTCTTCTCCTCCACGTATCTATGGAAGGAACATTCTCCCCAAACTATGGAAGTATAAAGATAAACGCTAACGGATGTCAACAAAAAAGGAGGAACGCCCCAGGGCGGAAAATATCCCGCAAGAAGGGAAGCCCATTTTCAGTGAGGCGGTAAAGACCATGTTCAAATGCAGGGGATGGATGGTTCAGGGAAAAATCCTCAGGAGCAGGCCTTTGAGATAGCGCCCTTCCAGATGGGCAAGACTCGTGGGATGGTCGGGACCGGGCCCGAGCACCTTCAGCAACTGGGCCTGTCTGCCCGCATCGCGGGCGGCGCCCAGCACGACCTTCTGAAAGAGCGCCTCATCCATGAAGTTCGAACAGGAGAACGTCCACAGCAGCCCGCCTCCGCGAAGATGCTTCATGGCCTGGAGGTTGATGTCCTTGTATCCCCGAGCGGAACGGGCAATATCCTTGCGGGATTTGGCAAAGGCCGGAGGATCCAGGATGACGACATCGAAGATCTCGTCCGTTTCCCGCAGCCACGAAAAGGCATCCGCTCGAATCACCGGGTGCCGGTCCGGCGAAAAACCGTTTTTCTCCAGGTGAAAGCGCGCCATGGCGTTGGCCCCTTCCGAAACATCGACGGAAACCACCTGACGGGCTCCGCCCCGGGCGGCATAAACGGAGAAGGCCCCCGTATAGGAGAAGCAGTTCAGCACCTTGAGTCCCCGGCAAAGGGAGGCCACTCCCTCCCTGTTTGGCCTCTGATCAAGGAAAAAACCTGTCTTCTGCCCACCGACCGCGTCCACTTCAAAGAAAAGGCCATTTTCCCTGACGGGGATCCGTCTATCCGCCTCCATGCCGCCGTAAATCCAGCCGCTGCTTTCCTCCAGACCCTCCAGCTTCCTGGCCCGGCCCTCGCTGCGCTCATAAATTCCCGCAGGATGAAAAAGCTCGTGCAGCCCGTCCAGCAGGTGCCGGCGATTCTGCTCCATGCCCGCCGTGGCCATTGAGCAAACCAGGTAATTCTCGTACTGGTCCACGATCAGGCCGGGCATCAGGTCCCCCTCGGCATTGACAAGACGGCAGGCCGTCGTATCCCGGGGGACGATCTGACGCCGCAGATCTGCGGCAAAGCGGAGCCTTTCCCGCCAGAACCCGGCATCCAGCCGAATGCCGGCGTCCGCCGTGAGCAGGCGGAAGCGGATGTCTGAATGGGGATTGAAAAAACCGAGCCCTAACGGCCGCTGTGCGGAATCCACTGCGGCCACGATGTCTCCCGGTCCGGGACGCCCTTCAACAGAAGCCACGGCCCCGGAAAATAGCCAGGGATGGCCGTTCAGAAGAGACTTTTCCCGTCCGGGCTTGAGAAAGAGGCGGGGATAGAATGTTTTCATGGGAAATTCGGAACCCTCAGCGCTGAAGTTCCCCTGAATCTATCGATTTGCGGGAGAAAATACAAGCCCCATTGTGCGCTTCCGCTTCCCCGGCATCACCGGAAATCTGCCGGGGAGGTAGGTCAATGCCACTCCTTCCGGCCGCCCTCCCGTCCCTGCCGATCACTATGGCGTTGACACGTTGGAGCGTTATCCTATACTCTATTCGGAAAGATCAACGCCTCATCTCAAGGAGAACATCCCATGTATGCCGTCATCATGGCCGGAGGCAAGGGGTCCAGATTCTGGCCGCGAAGCCGCAGGAGCAAGCCAAAGCATCTTTTGGACATTACGGGAACAGAGACGATCATCCAGGAGACGGTCAAGCGCATCTCTTCCCTGGTCCCCCCGGATCGCACCCTGATCGTTACGGGGGCCGCCCATGCCCGGGAGCTGCAAAGGCAGCTCCCGGAGATCCCCCCGGACAATATCCTGGTGGAACCCGTCGGCCGCAATACCGCCCCCTGCATCGGCCTTGCCGCAATCCACATCCGCCGAATCGCCGGAGACGCCGTCATGGCCGTTCTGCCGTCCGACCACCTGATCTCCGACAGCCGCCAATTTCTGGATACCCTGGCCGTTGCCGCCGAAGCCGCCGAGCGCGAGGGCGCCCTGGTGACGATCGGCATCCGACCAACCGGACCGGAAACAGGCTACGGGTATCTCGAGCGCGGAAATCCCGTTGAATCGATAGGAGGCAAGCTCATTTACGATGTCTGGTCCATCCGGGAGAAGCCGCCTATCGAACAGGCCGCCCTGTTTCTGCAGCAGGACAACTTTTACTGGAACAGCGGCATGTTTGTCTGGAAGGCCTCCACGATTCTTCAGGCCATGGCGGCCCACCTTCCCGATCTGCACGAGGGGCTGCTCAAAATCGAAGAGGCCCTGGGGACGGAGGAGTATGAATCCGTGCTGAAAGACGTTTACGGAGAGGCCCCTTCCGTCTCCATCGATTACGGCGTAATGGAAAAGGCGGACAAGGTCCTGCTGATTCCCGGCGATTTCGGCTGGTCGGATGTGGGCAGCTGGGACGCCCTCTGGGAGGTCTCGGAGAAAGACCCTGCCGGAATCGCCTGCCGCGGCCCGGTCGTCGCCGTCGATTCAGCCGATTCCCTCGTCCACAGCCCCCATAAACTGGTTGCCCTGGTGGGCGTCAGGGACCTGATCGTCGTGGAAACCCGGGACGCCCTGTTGATCTGCCGCAGGGGAGAATCCCAGAACGTCAAACGGATCGTTGATATCCTGGAGGAAAGGAACCTGGAGACGTATCTTGAATAGCGGCACCCCGCGGCAGAGCTCCACGGTTCGGCGTAAGCCGCCCTGCCGCCTGGGTGCATACCCCCTGATCCCGGAGTTCCGCTACCGGCTGCAGACCGGCTTGACATCCTTCCCCCAATTTTCTATAAGCGTTCCACGCTCCCCCCGGGGCCGTGCGTTACAAAACAGATACATCGAACAGGTTCAGAAGCCTTCAGATCGATTCGAGCTTGCAGCCTCCATCCATGGCCTGCGAGCGGAAAGGGAGCCGCTTTTTTTTTCATGTGTATCCGCCTGACGGAAAAACTCATCCTGGCCTCCGCATCGCCCCGGCGGGCCGAACTCCTCCGGCTCCTGGGTCTTGACTTTGAAGTCATCCCCAGCGATATGGATGAAGCCTCGATTCATGGAGAAACCCCGCCTGAACAGGTTCTGCGCCTTTCCCGGGAAAAGGCCGGCCGAATCGCCGACCTCTTTCCCGAGGCTCTGGTGCTCGGAGCGGATACCCTCGTGGTCATTGGTGGCCGGGTGCTGGGCAAGCCGGGCACCGTGGAAGATGCGCGGGAGATGCTCGAAGCGCTCAGCGGTCGGGAGCATAGTGTTTTCACCGGCTTTTCGCTGATTTCGAGACGGTTGGAACTTCAGGTTTCCCAGGTGGTGCAATCCGCCGTCCTTTTCAAGGAAATCCCCAAAGATGAGATTTCCTGGTATGTCCACTCCGAGGAGCCCTATGACAAAGCCGGAGGATACGCCGTCCAGGGAAGAGGGGCTTTTTTCATCCGTGAAATCCGGGGCTCCTACACCAATGTCGTGGGCCTTCCTCTCAGTGAAGTCGTGGAAACCTTGAAGGACCTTGGAACCCTCACCTTTTCAGGAGATTCTCATGACCGATGACAAAATCAGAAGCAAGATCCAGCTTGTACGCAGCCGCATTGCCGAGGCGGCTGCCCGGTCCGGCCGCCAGCCCTCTGAAATCCGCCTCATGGCCGTCACCAAGACGGTGGAGGAAAATCGGATCCGGCAGGCCCTTGAGTCCGGCATCGACCTGTGCGGGGAGAATTACATCCAGGAGAGCAGGATCAAGATCGAATCCATCGGACATCCACCGCAGTGGCACATGATCGGCCATCTCCAGACCAACAAGGCCAAGTACGCCGTCCGGCTTTTCGATATGGTCGAATCCGTGGACCGTTTTGAGCTGGCGGTGGAGCTGGACCGCCGCGCCGGAGGGGCGGGACGGGTGTTGCCGATCCTGATCGAAGTGAACAGCGGCGGAGAGCTGACGAAAAGCGGCATCCCCCCGGAGGAGGCTATCGGCCTGATCCGCAGGATCGCACCCCTGGAACATCTCGCCATATCGGGATTGATGACCATGCCGCCCTGGTTTGACGATCCCGAAGAGGCCCGGCCCTTCTTTTCCGCCCTGCGGACCCTGCGGGATCGGATTGCGGCGGAGGAATTCGACCGCGTTGCCATGACGGAGCTTTCCATGGGCATGACGGATGATTTCGAAGTGGCCGTTGAAGAGGGTGCCACCATCGTCCGCGTCGGCCGGGGAATCTTCGGGGAGCGCACCGACCGTTGACAACGACCGTATTCATTCGTTGAAATTGAATTCAGACCAGAAACCAGGAGGAGCCCCCCATGACAACGGAACAAACCATCCAGGTGGAAGATCGGCGGATGCCGAGCTTTTTCAAAAAAATCCCCGTCTCCATCGAACGCGGAGAAGGGGTTGTCGTGTGGGATGAAGAGGGCAAGCGCTTTCTCGATTTCACGGCAGGCTGGGGCGTGACCTGTCTTGGGCACGCCTCTCAGGTCATCTGCCAGGCTCTCCTGGAACAGAGCGGGAAAATTCTCCAGGGCCCCAATTCAGGGCTCACCTATTCCCCCGTCCGCGCCCGTCTCCTGTCCCTGATGGCTTCGATTCTGCCGGAAAACCTGACCCGCGTCTTCTTCTCCAACAGCGGTGCGGAATCCAACGATGCGGCCATCAAGCTCGCCCGCAAGGTGACGGGAAGGCCGGACATCGTCTCCGCCCTGGCTGGGTTTCATGGCCGCCTGGCGAGCACGGCGTCAGCCACGACCCAGACGGCCCGGCGGGAGCCGTCCGCCCCTTCTGCCTCCGGTTCCCGTTTTGTCCCCTATGGCGATATCGCCACCTTGGAAGCGTGCCTGGACAGCCGTGTGGCGGCGGTCCTCCTGGAGCCGATCCAGAGTGAAGCGGGCGTCCGGATTCCTCCGGATTCCTACCTGGAAGAAGCGGCCCGGCGCTGCCGCGCCAATGGGACCCTCCTGATCGTCGATGAAGTGACGACGGGATTCTGCCGCACCGGACCCATGTTCGCCATCGAACCGCTGAAGGTTGAGGTCGATTTTCTGACCATGGCCAAGGGCATTGCCGGAGGCTTTCCCTTCGGGGCCTTCGCCCTGACGGAAGCCGTCGCCGACCGCCTCGAATATGGCGATCACGGCGGCACCTACTGCGGCAATCCCCTGGGGTGCGCCGTGGCCGCCGCCGTCATTTCCCATCTCCTGGAGGCCGACATCTCCTCCAACGTCACGGCGATGGGAGAGCTGGCCCTGGCCCGGATGGGTCAATGGAAACATACCTGGCCGGAGGCCCTTCTGGATGTCCGCGGCCGAGGCCTGCTGCTGGCCATGGAATTCCGACAGGAGGCCATGGCCGACCGCATTTCCGATGCCTGTCTCGCCCGGGGGCTTTTCGTGCGGCCGACCCTGGGAAACATTCTCCGGATCTTCCCGGCCCTCAACATTCGGAGGGAAGAAATGGAGGAGGGCCTGGCCATCATCGAGAAGGCCCTGGAGACCTGCATCTAGAGCGATGATCTACCGAATCCTCGCCGATGCCGTGGTGACCCTCCACTTCGGGTTCATTCTCTTCGTCGTTTTCGGAGGGTTGCTGGCAATCCTCAGGCGCTGGATTCTCCTGCTCCATCTGCCCGCCGTGATCTGGGGCGCCTTGATCGAGTTTCAGGGGTGGCTCTGCCCCCTGACAACCCTTGAATGGGAGCTCCGCCGGGCGGGAGGGGAGGCCGCTTATGGCCGGGGCTTTATCGAACACTACCTCGTCCCCATCGTTTACCCCGACAGGCTGACTCCCGAGCTGCAGGCCGTTCTGGGTGCCGCGGTTCTCCTCATCAACGGGGCCGTGTACGGCTGGCTTTTCCGGCACCGGAACCGAATGGATGCCGATCGCCGCATCGGGTAGCCCTTTTTCCGGACACCGTTCGATGGCAGCAGGACAGGGGAAACCAACGGTGCCGATCCCCGCTTCCCCGGAATCGCGGGGATGGAACCCTCATCGTGAAACAGAAAGGAACAGGTTCATCGGCCCATGAAGACATCCCTGGATTGCATCCCCTGCTTTCTTCGGCAGGCATTGGACGTGGCGAGGCTCTCAACGGCGGACGCCTCCATTCATGAGAGGATTATCCGCGATGTCCTTCAGTGGGCCGGCGGGATAAATCTCGATCAGCCGCCCCCGCTGCTGGCTCAGCGTATTCACCGCCGCCTGCGCGAGCTCACCGGGATGGCAGATCCCTACAGAGCGGCAAAAGACCGCCATAACGCCATGGCCTTGAAGATGCTTCCCCGGCTGAGGACCGAAACAGCATCGGCATCGGATCCCCTGATCATGGCGGTCCGCCTGTCCATTGCCGGAAACATCATCGACATGGGAGTTAACGGCGGCTTCACCGAAACGGATCTGCGGCGCTCTCTTGATCAGGCCCTGGCCGAACCGTTCAGCGGAGATCCCGACGGATTTCGCAAGTCCGTTGCACAAGCCGCCAACATCCTCTACCTGGCCGACAACGCCGGTGAAATCGCCTTCGACCGCCTGCTGATCGAACAGCTTCCGACAGAGAACGTGACCGTGGCCGTGCGGGGCGCACCCGTCATCAACGATGCAACGATGGCCGACGCCCTGGCTTCGGGCCTGCAGGAGATCGCCGAAGTCATCGACAACGGCTCGGATGCCCCGGGCACGGTCCTCGCCGATTGCAGCCGGGAATTCAATCGGCGTTTTGACGAGGCCGACCTCATCCTTGCCAAGGGGCAGGGCAACTTCGAGACGCTGAGCGACGAAAACCGGAACATCTATTTTCTGCTCAAGGCCAAATGCCCTGTTATCGCCTCCCACATCGGGCTGCCCGTGGGAACTCACATCCTGAAGAAAGCCCGGCCGTCCGGATGATCCGTCTTTGCGCAAGCAGTCCCTTGATGCAGGACGAAAGCCGGTCCTGGGCCTGTGGCACCGGTCCCCCGCTTTTTTGAGACCGCACCGGGAAAAATTCGCACGATGCGGCGGAACCCGGTTCGCAAAAAACGACCTGTTATCGGGAAGCGGTAAATTCCGCGATGGCCTCCAGAAGCCCCGCTTTTTTGACAGGCTTGACGAGGTGTCCGCTGCAGCCGGCTTCAAGGCTCTTCTGCCTGTCCTCTTTATAGGCATAGGCCGTCAGCGCGATGATCGGCGTTTCCTTGAGCCGATGCTCCCTTTCCCATGCCCGAATCTCCCGGGTCGCCGTATAGCCGTCCATCACCGGCATCTGGATGTCCATGAGGACAAGGTCGTACGTCCCCTCCCTGAATTTCTTCACGGCCACCGCCCCGTTTTCTGCGATATCCACCTGGTAAGGGCACTTTTTGAGATAGGACAGCAGCAACAGGCGGTTGTCGTCCGAGTCCTCGGCCAGGAGAATACGGAGGGCCATGGCCTCTCCAGGGACGGACGGCACCAAGGCCGCTGGTGTTCGGGCTGCGGCTTTTGCCTTCCCCACGGCGGCCAGGATCACATTTTTAAGATCGGCCCGCTTGACCGGCTTGGTGAGGTAGGCCGCTATGCCCAGTTCGTGAAACCGCTTCGGGTCTCCCCTCCCCAGGTCCGAAGTGAGCATGACAATCGTGGCATCCTTTATCTCCGGGTCCTCCTTGACGCGCTTCGCCACCTCAAACCCGTCAAGGAGGGGCATGCGGTAATCGATGAGCAGGAGCTCAACGGGCGTCCCGGATTTCCCGGCCCGTTTCAGTTCAGCTATTCCGGATTCCCCGTCTTCCGCCTCCGAGGTAAGAGCGCCCCATCCGGCAAGGATCTCCCGCAGAATCATCCGGTTGGTGGCATTGTCGTCGACAATGAGGGCATTAAGCCCTTTGATCTCCACCTCCAGCTTTTCGGCCGGTTTCTTTTGCTCTTTCTGGATGCCGAATGTCGCCGTAAAGGAAACCCGGGTCCCCCTGCCCATTTCGCTCTCAATCCAGATCCGTCCCCCCATCAGTTCGATGAGGCGCTTCGATATGGACAGCCCGAGCCCGGTGCCCCCGTACTTGCGGGTCGTGGACGAATCAACCTGGGTGAACTTTTCAAAGATCAGATCTATCTTTTCTCTGGGGATGCCGATGCCCGTATCGGAGATCCGGAACAGCAATTCCGTTCTTCCGCCGTCTCCCTTCCCGGGGGTCTCAGGCTCCCCCCTGCTCACCTCGATGAGAATCTCGCCTCTCTCTGTGAATTTAACGGCATTTCCAATCAGGTTGATCAGGATCTGCCGCAAACGGATCGGATCCCCGATCAGGTTGAACGGCACATCGGGCAGGATGTGGCAGATCAGCTCAATCCCCTTGTCATGGGCGCGGATGGCCAGCACTTCGCCCGTCTTTTCAACGAGTTCGGCAAGATCGAACTCCTCATACTCGAGTTCAAGATGTCCGGCCTCCACTTTTGACAGGTCAAGAATGTCGTTGATGACGTTCAGGAGGTTTTCTCCCGCATTCTGGAACACCTCGACATACTTCTCCTGCTCGGGAGTAAGCGGCGTCTCCGTCAGGAGCTCCGCCATGCCGAGAATGGCATGCATCGGCGTGCGGATTTCATGGCTCATGCTGGCGAGAAAATCGCTCTTGGCACGGTTCGCAGCTTCGGCCTCTTCCTTGGCCTTCCGCAATGCCTCCTCGACGTTCTTCCGCTCGGTGATGTCCTCTATGACCCCATCGACCCATTTGACCGTGCCGTCGGCATCATACAGCGCCTTTGCCGTGGCTGAAGCCCAGATCGGCGTACCGTCCTTCTTCCTCAGCTGAAGCTCCTCATCCTTCACAAATCCGCATTGCCGGATTTTTCTTCCAAACCGGCGCATCTCCTCCGGGTCCTGGTAGGCTTGCGAAACGGGGAGCTCCATAAAGTCACTCATGGAGTCATAGCCGAAAATCTTCACGATGGCAGGGTTCACCTGGATAAAACGCCCCTGCTGCCCGGCTGTCACCCTGTACACGCCGATATTGACATTTTCGACGAGCGTTCGATACCTCTCTTCGCTTTCCTGGAGCGCCGCCTCCCGCTCGGACAGCTTCTTTAATATTTCGTTGATTGCCTTGAGCTGCCGGGTGCGCTCCGCAATTCTCTCCCGGAGCTCCTCGTTGAGTTTGTAGACCTCCCGTTCGGCCTGCTTGCGTTCTGTGATGTCCATGAAGGATAAAACGCTCTTTTTTGTCCCGGGGATCATGGCGACCGTCATGAAGATGTCCCTGAACCCACCTTCCCTGTTTTGAAACCGGATCTCATAATTCCTCGGAGCGGCGTCGGGATCGAGAATCCGCAGCGCATGATAGCGCCTCATCTTTTTTTCATCCTCTTTCTCGGTGAAGCCGATCCAGCTTTTCCTGCCCTCCAGTTCCCCCCTTCCGTAGCCCGAGAGCTTTTCAAATTCCGCATTTGCCAGGGAGATGGTGAAGTCTTCCTCGCCTATGATCGTGGCGCAGCCGGTATTCTCGAAGATGGTACGGTATTCGGCCTCAGATGCCCCCGTCAGGCACCCTTCCCCGGCCTCCCGCTCAGCGTCAGCGACCCTCCGGCGCAATTCCCCGAGCTCGGAAAGGAGCTGCTCTTTGGTCTTATCCTCATCGTTCATGCGACAACCCACTCATCACGGGGAATCCTGCAGAACCGGTTTTCGGCCGATCCTGCCGGCTGCCCCGGCTCTCGATTCAGAAGACGGGGCGTGTTTCCCGAATCAAAACGCCCGGAATATTCGACGCCTTCCCTGCCGGTGACAACATCCTTCAGCGCTTCGTCTTGGAAGCCGCCGGAGCCGGATCGCTTCACTTCCCGAAAGTCCGAAATGTCCGGCCGCTCCCGGGCCACCGGACGCGCCCGGGAGAAGGCGGCTGGGGAGTTTGATCCGAAGAGTTTCTGAAAAGGCTTGGATTTGCGTAGAGAAAGTATAGGGAAACGGTGGGTTTCTGTCAACGGATAAGCGGATGCGTGGGGCGGCGAAGCCCTGTCCCTTCAATCCCCGGACAGCACGTGCTCCAGGATCACGTCGGCCTGTTTGGCTGCGGCAATGGATACCCTCGGGGAAATCGCGGGCCGGAAGGCGATATCGGATTGCAGATCCCCGATGAGGACGAAGTTCTCCCGGACGGGATGAAGCCGGATGGCATCGCTTGAGCCGTAGCCGCCGAGCCCGGAAACCGCCACAACGAATTTCTTCAGCATGAGCAGTTCGGAAACGAGCAGGCTTTTGTCTTCGGGACGGTCCAGGCACTCCGCCACAACGGCACAATCGGAAAAGAGGGCGCCGACCGAATCTTTCTCGATTTTCCGGTCCTCAATCTCCAGGTCCAGGTCGGAGGCGATCCGAAGGAGGTTCTGGCGCAGGGCCTCGACCTTCCGCATCCCCACCTGGTCGGCAAAGTAAAACTGGCGGTCCAGGTTTCCCGCCTCAACCACGTCGAAATCAACCAGCTTCAGGCTGCGGAATCCGACCCTCACGAGGTGGGCGGCGCAGTTCGACCCCAGGCCTCCGGCCCCGGCGATGCCGACCCGGATCTTCCGGAGCCGTTCGAACTTTTCCCGGCCGATTTTTCCGATGAGATGCTCGTGAAACGCCTCGATGATCGTCATAATCCGAATATCCAGTCCTTTAACACCGGATCGTAGCCCTTTTCCCGAAGCTGGACCATCATCTCCGGAATGCTCCGTGAATCGGCAATCTCGAACTGCGCAAAGGCATCTTCCGCCCTGTCCGGAATGGTGTAGCCGCCGACGCTGGTGCAGGAGCCGGCCGACATCCGGGTAATGCCCAGGGGAATCAGGGAATCGCGAAAACAGGAGTCCTCCCGGGTGGAAAGGGCAATGCCCAGCCGGGGCAAAAAAAGCCGCAGGGCCAGAATCATCTGAACGATGTTCCGGTCGCTGACTTCGCACGAGCCCTGAAAGGCGCCGGCAAAGGGCCTCAGCCTTGGCACGGAGGCCCCGATCTCGACATCGGGGAATCGGTCCTGGAGGTGCCGGGCGTGGAGTCCAACCATCAGGATCTCCCTTCGCCAGTCCGCCAGCCCAAGAAGGGCCCCGATGTTGACCTGCCTCATCCGGGCCGCGGCGCCCCGTTCCGGCGCTTCCAGGCGATAGCGGAAATTCCGCTTCGGCCCAGCGGGATGGAGAACCCGGTATAGGCTTTCGTCATAGGTTTCCTGGTAAAGGGTCAAGCCGTCGACGCCCTCCGCCACCAGGCCGGCATAGTCCTCCCCCGACAGGGGGTAAACCTCGATGGCCACCGAAGAGAAATGCCTCCGGAGAACCTGCACGCAATCCCTGAGATAACCCACGGGGCTTTCCTTCTTCGACTCCCCCGTCAGCAGAAGAATGTGCTGCAACCCCGTACGGGCGATAAAGGCTGCCTCTCGATCGACCTCCTGCAGGCTCAGTTTCTTCCGTCGGCGCCGGTTTCTCGAACTGAAGCTGCAATATAGGCAGGAGTTTTCGCAGTAATCCGACACGTAGATGGGCGCGTACAGCTGAATGGTCCGTCCGAAATACCTCAGCGTCAGCGCCCGGGCCTTCTGCGCCATCGTCTCCAGGTGGGCTTCGGCGGCCGGGGAAAGGAGGGCAAGAAAATCGGAAAACGAAAGGTGCTCCCGCTGGAGGGACTGTTCGACA
>JAVETB010000043.1:0-21838 GCA_034006265.1 Syntrophus sp. (in: bacteria)
CCATTGGTAAGTAATGTAATTATTGCTGCTTTCTTGTTCGGTTGCAAAACGTTCATCCTTTCTCTTCCTCCCAGGTGCTTATATAAAATGGGAGTCTGTAACGTTCTGCCAACCGTTTGTGAAGGTGCTTTTGAAAACCTGGTTTTCAGGTCTTAAAAACAACCGCTGGGTGGGGGATTTTCAAGTGGCCACAGGTGGGGGATTTTGGGTGGCCACCCGGGCATACACTAATTTTGCACAAGGAAAGGAGCCTATCATGAAAAAATTCTTGATCGTTTTGACCATTGTTCTCTTCTGGGCAGGGCAGTGCCTTGCCGCTGATCTCATTATCTTCAGTGGTGCCGGTCTTATGAAACCTATGGAAGAACTGAAGAAAAATTTTGAATCGGTTCATCATGTGAAAGCCGAGGTCCATTACGGAGGTTCAGGTGAAATATTCGCAATGGTAGGTGCAGGACAACCCTGTGATGTCCTTATTCCTGGTGCTGAGAAATATACGCAGGATGCACTTAAAAACGGGTGGGTTAAAAAGAATACAATCCATAACATGGTGCGGCACATTCCGGTCATTGCCGTTCCAAAGGGGAATCCCGCAAAGATCAGAGGTCTGGAGGATCTTGCCCGTTCTGGTGTTCGTGTCGCCATCGGCGATCCGAAGGCGCCTGCTATCGGTCGAGTTGCAAAGCAGATGCTTGAAAAGAACAAATTGTGGAACAGCGTGACGCCGAATATTTCTGTGTATGCCCCAACCGTCAACCAACTGCTGATTTATGTGGCTTTGAAGCAAGTCGATGCTTCCATCATATGGGGTGATATGGTTGTATGGGCGGAAGGAAAAGGAAAACTTGACGTGGTGCGCATACCGGAAAATAAGAACATCATTCAAACCATTCCGACGGCTGTTTGCACAAAAGCACCCCATAAGGATATTGCCCTGAAGTTCAACAACTATATTTCATCGCCGGAAGGTCTTGCGGTCTGGAAGAAGTGGGGATATGAGCCGTGCGGGAAGTAGCAATAAAACACCGCGCAATGAGAATCAACGTCTTTAAAGTCGTATTGATTTTTATTACCTCTTTTATTACGGTTCTCCTTGTCTTGGCGATTGCCGCGCTCTTTATGGTGCCGGATATTAAAGATGTGTGGGAAAGCTTGAAAAGCGATGAAATGATATATTCACTCAAGCTTTCCTTATGGACAGGTTTTTTGTCCACTGTCCTCGTGACGATTTTTTCTCTGCCTATCGGATATTCACTTTCACGATTTCAGTTTTTCGGAAAAGGATTTATAAAGACGATCATCGATTTGCCTGTTGCTTTTCCTGAACTGGTTCTTGGGCTCTGTCTGCTACTGCTTTTTGGGAATACCTTTATCGGGAAGATATTCGATTCTCTGGGATTTCAATTCATTTTTACAAAGCAAGGCATCGTGGTCGCTCAGTTTTTTACAGCTTTGCCTTATGCCAGTCGTATTATGAAATCCACTTTCGATTATGTTGATCCAAAAATGGAGTTTGTGTCCCGTTCCCTTGGATATTCCATGTTCGAAACATTTAGGAATGTATCGCTGCCACTTGCCAGAAACGGTATCTTGGCGGCAACAGTGATTGCTTTTGCACGTTGCATCGGAACTTTTGGTACTGTTCTCATTTTAGCTGGTGGGACATACATGAAAACGGAAGTCCTTCCGATCACGCTATATCTCAATATCTCTTACGGCAATATGGGCATGGCCCTGACCAGCGGCATCGTTCTCATGATTGTTTCATTTATGGCCATATATGTCTTCGAAAGGACGGAGGCAGCTCTATGAGTTTTCTCTCCGTCCGCGACCTTCACATTAATCTGGGTGAGTTTTATCTGAATGGGGTATCCTTTGATCTTGACAGGGGTGATTACCTTACGGTTATTGGACCCACCGGTTCGGGTAAAACGATACTCCTGGAAAGTCTCATCGGGTTCTGGACACCCGACCGGGGAGATATTTACCTGGAAAATCAGAATATCACGACGGAGCTTCCGGAAAAACGTCAAATTGGAATTGTTTATCAGGACTACGCCCTTCTGCCGCACTTTACGGTTTATCAGAATATTGAGTATGGTCTGAAGAAAAAAAATTCCCATGGAATGAAAGAAAAGATTCACGAAATCGCAACTGCGCTTTCTATCGATCATCTTCTTCACAGAAAACCGACAACCCTTTCGGGTGGGGAAAAACAGCGTGTGGCCCTGGCACGTTCCTTAGTCGTCGAGCCCAAGATGCTCCTCATGGATGAACCCTTTTCAGCCCTTGATCCACAAACAAGGCGCGATACAAGGGTGCTTCTAAAAAAGGTCATACAGAAGCACAATACAACGGTGATGCATGTGACACATGATCTTATCGATGCGTGGGTTCTTGCCAACAAAGTGGCCATCATTCGAAATGGCTACCTCGTGCAGTTCGGTTCTCTTGAAGATGTTTTTACGCGTCCTCAAACATCCTTTATTGCTGACTTTGTGGGAGCCACTCTTATGGAAGGTACCGTTTATGCTCATCATGACGGTGTCACTGTCGTCAACGTCAACGGCGTGAAAATGAAAACGACCGATCCAGGGAACACTGGCGATAGTGTAACGCTCGCTGTCCGTCCAGAAGACATTCTTATCAGTAAGGAACCATGGCCACTCACATCTGCCCAGAACCATATTTATTCAACACTTTCAAAGATCACATGTGAAGGACGAACATCCTTGCTATCGCTCAACGCAGGTGAAACAATATTTCATGCTGTTATCACGAAAAACTCACTGGAAAGACTTTGCCTCGCTACGGGCGATAAGGTCTATGCAATAATTAAGAGCGCCAATGTTCGCATTGTCCATTCTCATCTTAATTCCCCGCGTCCATTCGGCTCTGACAGAGATGGTCGGGATCAAGTGGACGGGTAGCAGGAATTTATAAGTGGGAAACTGCTCCTGGTTGAGTTTCATGCCGCAGCCTGTTTCTGGGAAAACATAGATTTGCCCGATCTTTTGCTCTGATTGTTCTGGATCTGCTTCGATTCGGCACGATTCGCTGGTTGCCGATTACCTCTGAAGTTGCAGCGCCTCTATCGGAACATTCCTCTTCATCAATTTTCGGTTGTCATGACCAGCCGGACCACAAGGAACATCTCGATGCCCTAATGCAAGCCAATCAGCCTCTATTCGTCATTGTATTCCATAAAAGAGCAACTCAGACTCTTCTGGGAAATACCGGAGCATGCCCAGGCAGTGACCTCTATCACCTGCATATTCAGAGGTGCTCATTATCCGTATGAACCTCATTTTATTTCTGCATTTTTGCAGGATAAGGCTGGAAGGGAGCCCACTTTGCTTTCTGGTCTAACCGTGGTGTCCAAAGGGGCTCACAATGAGGATATTCCCATTTGTAGTTTGGCACCCTTTTGATCTGGAAAGACTCTTCAAGAGGATGGTTGAATACCTCCCGTAGGTGACGGTACTGCAGCCATTCAAATTCCTCCCTGACTTCGTTGGGATTTACTACGGGTTTCTGTCCTTTTGGAAGATATTTAAGATTATCCTTCAGCCACTTAAGCCTCTCGAGCAATTCCGGTTGTTTGTATTGCCATTTGATTTTGCAATCTCCCAGTTGATCAACCGGGGTATCCGGCTCATGCTTCCAATTTGACCAACGCTTGCGAGGGGAAGGATTGTACCGGTTGGGCTGACCGAATACATTGATATCATTCCAGGATTGGATACCTTCCTTCCATGCCCCTATCCAGGTTTCCTGGGTATCTATCCGTTGAATCACAACTGCATGCCCTAAATTTTGATCCACTACCAGCGTTCCAAAGTGACCGCGTCCGCCCAGCACGTAGGCGAGAGAATCTCCAATTCAGGGTGATTCTCCTCCCCGACCCCGCAGAAGGGTTCGGTCCACGACCCCGTTCGAAAAGAGTCTGTCACATATAAGCCTGCATATGGCGGCCGTGTAATAAAGGGCTTCACATGAATGGCCGTGGAAACGGATGATATCTTTCATCCCAAATGCCAGGGTGTGTTTGAAATACTGACCCGCTGTGCCGGAAGTGAAAATGGATTGGAACTCCGGCAGATACTTGCACTCTTGCTGAAGTGGTGCATAAAAAGCCGGTGTTTTATCTATGTGGTCTGTCCCGCTATAGACATATTTGGGAGGAGAGTCAAAGGCCTTGTACTGTTTGCGAGCTTCTTCCTCCAGCGCCTCATACTCTTTTTGCTTCTTTTTCCAGTATTCGGATATGATTTCATCGTCGTTCTTTGTTTCAGCCTTGGCAAACGAGGTGCTTCCGACCACGGCCGTGGCTGAAACAAGCCCTAAACTTTTCAAAAAACTCCGGCGATCTTGTGCTGCGTTCCTGTTTGAATCCATAATTCCTCCGAATAATATTTTCCGTTTACTGTAGATTGAGAAACATCTCAACATCACGATCGGTCAGGTTGTAGCCATAAAAACTTTTCATGAAAGACAGCACCATTCCCATGAGGAAGAAACCGGTTTTCCTGTTTAATTTTTTGTAACTATTCAGCACTTTGTTCTTTGATATTCACAAGCTAGGGGCACTTGCCCTGAAACAATAGCCGCAAAGCTTCAGACACAGTAACGCCTTGTTTTCTGCAAGTTGATAGATAGCTTCTGATTCGGCAGAATATTTTCGCACCCTCCATGGATCGAAAGCAGCCTGATATCTTTTGTTGAACCTTGGTCATTCGCAGGTCATTTTCGGCCTGGTTGTTCGAGAACGGCACATTGGTATCCACCATGAATCGCAATGTTTCGTTCTCATAATCTCGCAGGTGTTCCAGAAGATTTCTTGCTTTTGACCTTGCTGTTTTGCCTTTTTTCTTTTCCCCTGTTCCGACTGAGGTAAGACATTCTGATCCTCCAGTGTTTCGGCCCGCCATTCGGTGACAAAGATGCTGATGGCGAGATCGACAATCTGGCGGTGTTCGTATCCAGCTGATCGATATTTTCCTGGCGGAAGGATTTTTTTATCAACCCGGATTTTCTTTACCAGATCAGGTTCGGGAAATGGCTTCAGCGCCGTGCCGATATGTCCATGCTGTCCACCCGGTCTGCGTGTTTCCGGTTCTTTTGCCGCTTTTTTCCGATTGGGATCGGATGATGGCGGCTTACTGCTGTTCTTGCTGTTGAGTACCAAGCGATTGGTTTAAATGGTTACAAGAAGCAACAGAACCTCAAGGTTCGCCTTGAGTGCCGGGGATAGATTTTTCTCTTGTGCAATAAAATCGTTGACCTGTTGCACCGCATTTTCTACATTGATTTTCTCAACGGTCATTCAGCCATTCGTGTTTTTTATAGGCCACGAAATAATTTTCAACGCGGAGCCGGGTGTTAGAGAATTCTTTGCAGGCAAATCAAACGGCACATGACATCATTGTGGCACCGTTGTATGGGTGGTTGAATAGCACACCGATGTTTTGAAAATCTTCCCCAAAACCGTTTCAAGAACTTTTTTTAAAGATCACAAAATAAATTATGCTGAACAGTTACAATGTTTTCACTGGAAAGTTTTTTGATATCCGACGTCCTTGATTTTGAGAGTTCCTTCCATGAAACCTAAAAGTCAATGACTGATGATTTCTATGTCTAAATTTACATATGTCGTGCGATATATATATCACCATTAATTTAATGTCAAGTTTATTACTCGCTTAGCCGGCAGACAGAGCAGTATTATGAATATGTGTAACATATTCAACTATTTGAGATTTTATTCTTAAAAATACACGTAACGATGAATCATCCTTATTTTTGATTTTTTTAACGAATCTATTTACACTTTTTCTAAAGTATACCTGAACCCAGAGTGAAAGGATTTACCGCGATGGAGAGATAACAATTTTGCCGAAAAATGACAAAAAAGCATAGGTGCGATGGTTAAAATTCAGGGATCGCCGCAATGATCTCATGTCACGTCCTCCAAAATGGAAAATTTGGCAAAATAAGAACAAACCTCGCCTTTAACTCTCTATCGAGTCGTACACGTCAATTTTTTTCCACCTCCTGGGCTTTCACCAGGCGGCACAGGACATCGATGAGTTCTCGGTTAACCAGAAACAGATCCTCTATGTTTTCCGACGCCTATCTCGCCAGCTCGTCCCGAAAGGTCTCCGGATCAGGATAATCAGAGATTCCCAGCTTCTTTTTCAGAATGGCATCTTGATTGAGGACCTGGCTTCCTTTGATCCGGTTGCAACCGAGAATGTTCTGGATAATCAACAATTCTGAAAGTTTCTCGGGGCTATAAGGGCTTTCCCATTTTTTTAATGGACAGATGCTCTTTCAGAAACTTCTGCAGACCAACCACCCTGATAAAGTCTACAAGTTGAGGACCCATGGCGGAGAATGTCATGTTCTCATCGGTAGCTTCATAGGCGAAGTCCGACAGATCTGATTGTCTGGCAAGTTTACGGTCTTCCTTCGCCTGCATATCGGGGATGTTCTGACTATGTTCCTGTCTGCGAAGCGTGGCGATCAGCCTCAGGAGAATTGTCAATACGTGCTTTTACGTGGAGTCGTGAAATATGCTCGTGATCTTGCCTGCAATATGTTTGAATGATTTGAAATGTACAGAAATGTTGTAGTCACTATGAAAAACCTGAAAGCGGCCGTGGATGACCCTTGTTTCGATTTTCGGGACTGTTTCGCCGATCATTTTGTTATTCCCCCTTCCTCTGCTGCGGTCGTGCTGTTCCCTGCCGGTGACGGAGATCATGCCAGTTTGCCTCTGAACCAGCTGTACTTCTACCGGAACAAGGGGCAAGAGGTTGAAAAGCAGTCTCGCGACCATTACGAATGCTACAACAGGGCGGTGAAGATGACGGGATTTGACCCGGGGAAATCGGCCATTCCCAGGAATCAGCGCGTCAGCGTGGTGCCGATGCCGACGCCGGGATGGGATACCGTCACGATGTCCATTGCCGGCGCAGTGCTGGGTGCGCTGATCGGCGGCCCTTATCATGCCGGAGAGGGCGCTCTGATCGGTGCAGCAGGGGGAGCCGTGGTCGGGGCTGCTTCCGACGTGGCAAGGCAGGAATCGGCGCGACGGCTTGAAGAATCCTATAACGCGCAGACCCGCACCCGGGATGACCAGCTTGCAGGGCAGGCGGGCCGTTTCCGAAGGGCGATGTCCGCCTGCATGGAAGGCCGGGGTTACACGGTGCGTTGAACGAGGCAGGCACCCGAGAAATGTTCAGGGAGGGGGAGAGTCATGATGGATTTTTTCCATAAAAAAGGATCCGCAGCCAGCAGGTGGATGACGGTTCTTCTGACGGGGATCGTGCTTCTTTGCTGGTCAACGGCGGCAGAATCGGCGGATCGCGGCGTGCGGCACGGTTCCGGCGGCAAGGCGTACAGAAATGCCCCCGCTTCCGCCCACCGGCCCGTTTCAGGAGGCAGCCATTCCCGCGTGTTTCGGGATACGCGCTATCATCATAACCGCAGCTATCCCGTCCACGGCCAATCCTATCGAAAAGCGCCCCGGCACTCTCATCGCGTGCATCATGGCGGGCACAACTATTACTATTCAAGCGGTGTCTGGTACCGTCCCTACGGGGCCTATTTTTCCGTCGTAGTTCCCCCCCCGGGCCTGTATGTTTCTTTCCTCCCGCCTTATTACACCACGGTGTGGGTGGGCGGGGTTCCCTATTATTACGCCAACGAAGTCTATTACGCCCACCGGGGGGCCGGCTATGTCGTCGTTCCGCCGCCGAAGGATGAGGCCAGCCAGGTGCCGCCACCGGCGGATGATTTGTTCATCTATCCCCGCCTGAATCAGAGCGAGAAGCAGCAGACGGATGACCGGTATGAATGCCATCAGTGGGCTGTCGAGCAGACGGGTTTCGATCCGACGCAGCCGCCCGAAGCGCAGACGAGGGGAACGCGTGCGGACTATCTGCGGGCGATGTCTGCCTGCCTCGACGGTCGCGGGTACACCGTGAAATAATCCGCACATAAGATCCTCATCAGCATTCCCATGCGCTGCCGGGATCCATTCGTCTCAAGGTCGATGGAGTGTCAGGCGGATGATGTCCGCGGACTTCTCTTTTTCGATTTGAAGATCACGCCGGGATGATGGGCAGGTCTGTGTCGTCAACCCCACCGATCTGCGAAAGCACAGAGAGTAAGGTTCCCAGGTTGTTCGATCGGAAAAACCGTCATGCAGGCCCTGTCAAGCATTTTTCAGGACGATTCCCTCGACAATGTTGGATACATCCTCGCAGACATCGGTGGCTTCTTCGATCCGTTCAAAAATTTCCTTCCATTTGATCAGCTCGATCACGTCCTTCTCCTGTTCAAAGAGCCGGGAAACCGCCCGTCTCAATACGATGTCCCCTTCGTTTTCCGCCGTATTGATTTCCACGCAGGCAGCAAGGATCATCGGGGCATTCTTCATTTCCCGCAGGGCATAAACCACCTCTTTCACCTTGGTTATGGCCTTGTTGAGAATCCGGGTCAGCTCCTTGAGCTCTTGCGCCGGTTCCTTGATCCTGTAAAGGGGCATCCGAATGGCACAGGCTTCGATAATATCCATGATTGTGTCCATATTGTTCAGAAGCGCGTGGATGTCCTCCCGGTCAAAGGGGGTGAGAAAGGTCCGATGCATTTTCTCGTAGGTTTTGTGCGTGATGACATCGGCCTCGTGCTCGATTTCCTTGATCCGGGCGATCATGGGTTTTGCCTGGTCGTAATGCTCCAGCATATCCATGAACAGAAGACCGCCCTCTTCGATCTTAGCCGCCAGCTCTTCGAAGAGATCGAAAAATTTTTCTTCCCTGGGAATAAATCTCATCTAACGCCGTCTCCTTGCCTGGTTCTGAACATGTTCCCGCTGCACCACGGAATGCATCAAGGCGGTTCGTTCCGCCTTCGAAGTTTTTGCACCGCTTTCCCGTTTCTCTCTGCTGATCCGAAAAAACTACCGGCGCTACTAATAGCATCCTGCGGCCGGGATGTCTAGAGAAAGGCCGCAGACAGGAAAAAACAGGCGCAGAGAGGGAAACGGGCGGCTATGAAAAGTGGGAAGCCGAAGGCGGGAAGGGCCTTCGGTTGATTGTCGGGGAGCACAAAGATGATGAGGAATGATCATTGCTTATCTATTTTTAGATAATGAAATAAAATATCAATGCTGATAATTTCTCTCAGGTTGTGCACGGCTGAACGTCTCGTTTGACATGCAAAGAGGAATCAGTAGCCCCATAAAAAGTTCTCATAACCCCAGCCATGATTTCTTTTTTTCCTTCCCACCTTTCCGTTCGTCATGGCATAGGAGCTCAGGATGTACGATTCAGCAAAAACCATTGAAGACCTGTTTGAAGAGAATGATCTTCTGAAGCAGAGGATTAAAGAACTGGAACGATCGGAATCCGACCACTGTCTGGCGGAACGGGTGTTGAGGAACAGTGCGGAACGTTTCCGGTCGCTCGTTGAGGCGACGAGCGATTGGATCTGGGAGACGGATTACCGGGGCGTCTACACCTATGCAAGCCCCAAGGTCAAAGATATCCTGGGATACGAACCCCTGGAGGTTCTGGGCAGGGTTGTGACGGATCTGATGCCTCCCGGCGAAGCGGAGCGCATGGCTGAAATCCTGGTTGAACACCTTGAAAGGCCAAAACCCTTTCAAAGGCTGGAAAATATCAATCTCCATAAAGATGGCCGGATCGTTGTTATCGAAACGAGCGGCATACCCATCATCAATGAATGGGGGCATCTGGAAGGGTATCGGGGCATCGACCGGGACATCACCAGGCGCAGGAAGGCGGAAGAGAGCCTCCGTGCGACGTTCAAGGCGGTTCCGGTGGGCCTGTCCATCATGAAGGGCCGCATTTTCCGCACTGTCAACCAGGCCTGGTGCGATATCACCGGATATTCGGAGCCTGAAATCATCGGGCACTCAACGCGGATTTTATACGAGGATGACGCGGAGTATGAGCGGGTGGGGAGGGAACTGTACCCGGAAGTCTCCGAGCAGGGAATTGCTTCCGTCCAGACAAGGCACCGGCGGAAGGACGGGAGTATTCGCGAGATAGTCTTGACCGCCGCACGTCTTCAATCGGAAGGACCTTCACTGGATACAGTGGTTGTCCTCGAGGATATAACCGACCGCAACCGGAAGGAGCAGGACCTGAGAGAGTCGCAGCTGTTCCTGCGCACGATTTTTGACAATACCCACGACGCGATTGTTGTCCATAATGCCGAAGGACGGATCCTGGACTGCAATCAGAAGATGCTCGAAATTCATGACATCAGCAGGGAGGAGGCGCTCGAGTCATCCTTTCTCGACTGTTTTCCCGTAGAGGATTCTCCTGATGAGCGGCAGAAGGAGTTGTGGAACAGGGTGATGAAGGGGGAATCGTTCCAGTTCGAACGGAGGGCGAGGCGACTCAGCGATGGTTCCACCTTTGAGGCCGAAGTTGCCGTCAAGCGGCTTGTGCTGGGCAATCGTCCCCTGATTCTGGCCAATGTCCGGGATATTACCCAGCGTAAAGCCGCCGAGGCGGCCCTGCGGGAAAGGGAAGAGACCTTCCGCGCCCTGGTGGAAAACTGCGGGGATGGAATCGTACGCTTCGACCGGAATCATCGCTACCTCTATGTCAACCGGTTCGTGATAGAGCATACCGGGTTTCTCCTGTCACCAGGTGAGTTTATCGGCAGGACCTTTGAAGACGTCGGGTTTTCCCGGGAAATATGCGACGAAGGCCATGAGATCGTTGAACGGGGCTTTGTTTCTGGAGAAATTATCCGCCATCAATTCCAGCAACCGAACGGGCTGTGGCTCGATGTGATTCAAATTCCGGAAAAGGACGATTCCGGGGAAGTCAAGGCCGTCATCAGCTCTGCGCGCGATATTACGGAACGTAAGCAGAACGAAGCCCTCTGGAGGGTTCTGTTCCAGGCCGCCCCCCTTGCCATATGCGCCGTCGGTGAGGACAGAGTCATCATGAGGGTCAACGATTATTGCCTCAGGACATTCGGTTATCTGCCGGAAGAAATGGTGGGGCGCACGGCCCGCTTCCTCTATTGCAACGATGAAGATTACCGGACGGCGGGAGAGGCGCTGTATTCTACGCAGTACGCCATGAAAGAGCTTCGAATGAGGCGAAAGGATGGGGCGTCCATCTGGGCGCTGGTGAGCCGATCTTATCTGGATGGAACGAGCGACTCCGGCGGATCGATTATCGTCTTTCAGGATATCACGTCCCGCAAGGCGCTTGAAGAGCAGCTTCGCCAGGTCCAGAAGATGGAGGCCATCGGCCAGCTCGCCGGCGGGGTGGCCCATGACTTTAACAACATCCTGCAGGCCATTCTCGGCTATACCAGCATGGTCCTGATGTCACTGGGAACAGAGGACAGGCATTACAGAAAATTGAAAGAGGTTGAAAAAGCCGGGGAGAAAGCGGCCGCGTTGACCCGCCAGCTGCTTGCCTTCAGCAGGCGGCAGGTCCTTCAGCTGGGCCCGCTGGACTTGAATGCGGTCGTTGACAATCTCATGAAGATGCTTCGCCGCCTCATCGGCGAAAATATCGAGCTGAACATCCTTCCCGGCTCTGCATTGTGGAAGGTGAACGCCGACCGGGGGCAGATGGAGCAGGTGCTCATCAATCTCTGTGTCAATGCCCGGGATGCCATGCCCGACGGAGGGCGCCTGTCCATTGAGACTCAGAACACCCGGCTTGATGACGGCGATTGCGCCCGGCATGACTGGGCAAAACCGGGGCGGTACGTGCAGATGAGCATAACGGATTCAGGCTGCGGAATGGACCCGGAAACGAAAAGCAAGATCTTCGAACCCTTTTATACCACGAAGGGAAAATGGCAGGGCACAGGCCTTGCCCTTGCCACCGTCTACGGGATCATCCGGCAGCATGAAGGGATCATCCAGGTCGACAGCGAACCCGGGGAAGGCGCCCGATTCAAGATCTACCTTCCGGTCATCGAAAGTTCTGAAGAAGAGCTTTTCGAGGAGGGAACAGTCCCTCTTCCGGGAGGCCATGAGACGATCCTCATGGCGGAAGACGATGCACCCCTCCGTTTCCTCACCGAGGAGATACTGAAGATGGCTGGATACAGGGTCTTTACGGCCGTCGATGGCGAAGATGCCCTGCGCATTTACCGGGGCCACGCGCAAGAGATCGATCTGCTGCTGCTGGATGTCATCATGCCCAGGAGGGGCGGACGCTGCGTCTATGATGAGATCCGCGCCGTCCATCCCGGCATCCGGTGCCTTTTTATGAGCGGATACAGTGAAGATGCCCTGCACACCAACTTTATTCTCACTTCCGGACTCAAACTGATTCAGAAGCCGTTTAAGCCCCCGGACTTGCTGAAGATGCTGCGCCGGGAGCTGGACAGCTCCCGGAGGGAGGAGAGTTCGGAAAGCCGGGGGGGGCCAGGCTTGTCACGGCGTGCTTCCGCCTAAAGCTCGAAGGAAAGATTCGGATCGGCCTTCAGTGACCTGTTGATCATGAGTTTGCTCAGGTCATACATGATCTTGAACGGCTGGATATCGGTGATGCTGTCGACAAACCTCGCCTTGTCCAAGGCGATCCGTTCCGCCGTCTCTCCATTGGCAAGTCGATCCAGAAGTTCCCGATGGTATTTTTCTGTGGCAGCCATGGCATACTGCAGATATTCTCTGACCTTTCCGTATACGATGCAGTTGTGGCTCAGAACGGCCCGATTGGCCGGCAGGGCTGCAAGCTTGCGGATGCTGTTTACATAATCTTCCAGGGATACAAAATAATTCGGCCAGAATGCATCCTTTTCCGGGACATAAAATCCGGTGCAGTCTCCAACAACCAGGGTGCCCTCCGACCGTTCAAAAAGGCAGATGTGGCAGGGCGAATGCCCCGGCGTCTCGTAAACTTCCCAGACAACCCCTTTGCCGAGATCGATCCTGTCCCCCTCCTTCACGCTTGAATCAAGCTCAAAGTGGTAGTCGTTCAGCGAAGGCGGCAGGTCGTCTATCTCATCTTTTGCCTTCATGAGCTGGGCGATGGCCGTGTCAGCCAGGAGATAATCAAAGAACAATTCCTTCTTCTTGAAAATCTTATCGGCCACCTTGCTGCCGATCAGCTTGATATGAGGCCATATGCGCTTGAAATGAGGAATGCCGCCTATGTGATCGGCGTGTGTATGGGTCAGTGTGATATACTTGATTCTTTCCGGGCTGATTCCCAGGGTTCTTATCTGTTCAACGATGATCGGGAACGTGGGGCCTGTGCCCCCTTCGATTAACATCCCGATGTCGCCCATGGACAGGAAGGCAGGGAAAGCCGGAGTTCCCAGCTGATAAAAATTTGCGGTTAAAGAAATAGGCGGATGCTTGATCGAGCTCATTCTGAGTTTCCCTCCATTTTTAATGGAGTACTAAGCATATATTGGTGAAAAAAACAATTCACGATTGCATTACCCGTCAAAAATGACTTCTTTTCAATCAGGATGGACCGGCACAGCGATTCTTCGGTCTTTTCTGTTGCTCCCCTTATAACGTCAGGCGGATTTCAGGGGCGCCTTTACAATCCGAGCCAGAAAGCGATTCGGTAGGCAGCCATGCCCCCCAGATAGGAGATGACCAGGGTCAGAATCAAGGACAGCGCAAACCACTGCCGATCCCTCATCTCCTGCTTCATCACCGCCACGGTCGCCGCACAGGGGACAAAGAGCATCAGAACAACCAGGAAGGAGAGCCCCGATGCGGCACTGATCACCGATGGCAGCATGCGGACAAGTCCTTCGTCTCCCACTCCGTACAGGACTCCCAGTGTGGCGACGGCGTTTTCTTTCGCCACGATGCTGGTCAGCAGGGCCGTAACCATTTTCCAGTCCAGGCCAAGTGGAACCCCCAACGGTTCCAGGAGCTTTCCTCCCCGTGCCAGGAGGCTGTCTTCCAGCCGCCCTTCGGGGAGGTAGGACAACAGCCAGATCACGACAGAGACGAGAACAATCACCGTTCCCGCCTTTTTCACAAAGGCGAGGGAACGACTCCAGACTACCATGCCGATAGTTCGAGGATTGGGCTTATGGTAGAGGGGAAGTTCCATGATGAAAGGGGTTTGCTCGTCCTTGAGAAAAAGCGTTGACGCGGCCATTCCGACGACGCCCAGGACAAGGATGTTCAAGGTCAGCAGGGACCAGGAAACGAGGGCCGCCTTATGACCGAAAAGCGCGGCCGTCATGAAGGTCAGAACGGCCAGGCGCGCCGTGCAGGGGACAAAGGGGATCAGCAGAAGCGTGAGAAGCCGGGCCTTCCTGGATTCCAGAATCCTGGCGCCCATGATTGCCGGCACATTGCAGCCGAAACCCAGGCACAGGGGCATAAAGCTCTTTCCGTGCAGCCCGATGAGGTGCATGAAGCGGTCCATCACGAAGGCCGCCCGCGCCATGTAGCCGACGTCTTCAAGCAATGCCAGGACGGCAAAGAAGATGACCAGGATGGGGAGGAAGGTCAGAACCGATCCTGCTCCCCCGATTACCCCGTCAAGAACGAGTCCCTTCAGCCACAGCGGAGCAGAAACAAAAAGAGGCTCCAGGGAGCGGCCCAGGAGGATGACCGCCTCCTCCAGAAGCTTCTGCAGGGGGAATCCGACGGTGTAGGTCAGAAGAAAGATGAGGCCGAAGACGCCAAGAAGGATCGGTATCCCCCAGACGGGCCGAGTCAGGACATGATCGATCCTGTCGGTTAACAGCACTTCTTCCATTCGTTTCCGAGAGACCGCCTGGTCCGTGATCGTCTTGATCCAGCTGTAGCGGCCGTTGACCACGGCGCGCAGGGCGTCCTCGTGTTCGATCAGGAGGGCATTGATCCGTTCCCAGACGAAGGCCGGCACGCTGTCTTCCACTTTTCTGGAAATTTCTCCATCCCCCTCCATCAACTTGATGGAAACCCATTCCGGGGGGTAGGCGTCCGGGGTGGCATGCTCGCGGACCAGGTTCAGCAGCTCATGGAAGAGGTCTTCGTGATCCGGTGAGACCCCGGGAAGAACGGGTTGATAAGCCTCATTACCGTCTACCGTTGCAAGGATCTGGGCGACCAAATCGTTGATTCCTGTATTTTTTGTAGCAATCATCGGAACGACGGGTATGCCAAGGGATTTGCGGAGCTTCGCCATATTGATGCTGATTCCCGAGGATTCGGCCACATCGATCATGTTTACCGCAGCGACCACGGGAGGTCCCAGGAGAAGAAGTTCGGACAGAAGATAGAGGCTTCGTTCAAGGGAGGAAGCGTTGATCAGCAGGGCGATGATATCGGGGCGGTTTTGAAGAATGAAATCCCGGGCAACGCGCTCTTCCTCTGAAAAGGCCGTCAGGCTGTAAGTTCCGGGGAGATCGACGATGTGTATCTCCGTGTTGTCCGCTACATGGACTCCCTCTTTCTTCTCCACCGTTTTGCCGGGCCAGTTGCCCACATGCTGGGAAAGGCCGGTCAGGATATTGAAGATCGTCGATTTTCCCACGTTGGGTTGACCGGCGAGGGCCACAAGGATACGGCGCTTCTCCGAGGCGGGCGGGGGTTCCTCCCTGCTGGAGACGCTTCGGACAACGCCGATGTGGCCGACCTCGAACCATCCCAAGGCGATGCGGGCGTCCGACGCCTCGACAATGAACCGGCCGCCGGCGCTCTGCAGGACCCGGATTCGGGCATTCTGGCTGATTCCCATGCTGGCCAGCCGACTGATCAGTCTTCTTCCCCCCTTGACGGAGCGGACAATCCCTTCTTCCCCCTCCTTCAGGAAGGACAGAGGAATCAACTCTTCATCCACACGACGTCTCCTTGAATAATCTGCAAATATTCAGCGCTGAAGATCAGCGTATCTTCCATGTTTCTGCCATCTTGCTACCATACTTTGATCTGGAATTGGAATCACAGATTCAGCAGGGAGCCGTTTTTGTGCAGCCAGAGCTTCCGATCCCGGTAATCGGGAATCACCTGGGCGATCCGCTTCCAGAATACCGGGGAATGATTCTTTTCCACGAGATGCTGAAGCTCATGGACAATGACATAATCGATAATGGAGCAGGGCGCCATGATCAGGCGCCAGTTGAAAGCCAGCCGGTCCGCCGCTGAGCAGGACCCCCAGAAACTCCTTGCCGCTGTAATTCGAAAACTCCGTGGGAAGAGGCCCAGATTCCGGCTGAATTCCCCCAGCCGCTCCCCGATGTGTCTCTGGGCCTGCTCCAGGTACCAGGCGGTAAAAATCTCCCGGCCCCTTGCCGGATCGCTCCGCCCGAGAACAAAATGCCTGGAATCGAAGAGAAGCCGGCCTTCCGGGTCGGATTGTGCCGGTTCGATCCGAAGGGGATAGGCCGTTCCCATAAAGAGGAAGGTTTCCCCTTCCCGAAAGGCCCGGGGGCTCCTTTCCCCCGGCAGCCTGCCCTTCTTCCGGAGGAGATCCCTCAGCCAGTCCAGCTTGTTCAAAAAAAATTTTTCGATTTCATCCTGAGGGGTGAACAAGGGGGCCCGGATGACGATCCGGCCATCCTTGGCCACCTGGAGGCAGAGCGTCTTCCACCTTTTTCCACTCCTTAAAAGCGTATAGCTTAAGTCCATTGGATCTCCTGTGCGGGATCGACACCCCCCTTACAGCCCATGCTTTCATTCCATGTTTTATCCCGTAGCGCAAGGGGAAATCCTGAAGTGGAACTGCCTTTGCCCGGCAGGCCGTGAAGGGCGATCACAAGGAGTCCGGGAGTGTCGGAATCCGGCTGCAATCCTTAAAGATGGAGGAACAGGAGCGGTTTTTCCGTCAGGGAGATCCCCCGGTCTGGACAGGCTGTTGTTCAATTATGGTCTGAACCATTGCCGCTAAGGAACAATATTGTTCCAATTGAGGATCCGGGCCAAAGGCCGATAAGTTATTGCTTTGTAATATCAACAATATAAAATTATTTTTCTCCCTGGCACCCCCTTTGCTCTGTTCCTTCCCAAGGCGTCAAGCTCACGGAACCGCTTGTCACCGGCCGATAAAAAAACCGGTTTTTAGATCTGCGGCACTTTGAAACGATTGAAATTCTAGAGGAGGAGCTTATCATGAATGCAGGAGATACCGCCTGGGTCCTCATGTCCACGGTACTGGTTTTTGTTATGACGCCCGGCCTGGCCTTTTTCTATGGCGGGCTGGTGCGGCGGAAGAATGTTCTCTCCATTCTTATGCAGTGCTTTATTATTATGTGCGCAATCAGTCTGCAGTGGGTCCTTTATGGATATTCTCTGGCCTTTGGTCCCGATACGGGCTGGGGAATCATCGGCGGTCTGGACTGGGCGGGTCTGAAGGGGGTCGGGGGAGCTCCCAACGGGGATTATGCCGCCACCATTCCCCATCTCGTTTTTATGATCTTCCAGGCGATGTTCGCCATCATCACGCCGGCCTTGATCATCGGCGCCTTTGCGGAACGGGTGAAATTTTCTTCCTTTCTCGTACTGACGATCCTCTGGGCCACCCTGGTCTATGATCCCCTGGCCCACTGGGTCTGGAGTACGGGCGGCTGGATGAGAAAACTCGGCGCCCTTGATTTTGCGGGGGGAATCGTCGTTCATGTGAGTTCCGGAATATCCGCCCTGGTCATGGCGCTGCTGCTTGGAAAGCGGATCGGCTATGCCAGTGAACCCTTCCGGCCTCACAATCTGCCTTTCACGGTTCTGGGCGGTGCGTTGCTCTGGTTCGGCTGGTTCGGGTTCAATGCGGGAAGCGCCCTTGCCGCCAATGAGCTGGCGGCAAATGCCTTCGTAACGACCAATACGGCAACAGCTGCGGCAGGATTTGCCTGGGCCCTGATTGAATGGAGGATTCACGGCGCGCCCACCGTTCTCGGCACTGTGACGGGTGCGGTGGCGGGGCTCGTGGCCATCACCCCCGCCTGCGGCTTTGTTTCCCCCTTGAGCTCCATCGTCATCGGGGCGGCCGCCAGCGCGATCTGCTACATGGCCATTGCCGTCGTCAAGGCCAAACTGGGTTATGACGATTCCCTCGATGCCTTCGGTGTGCACGGGGTCGGCGGAGCCTGGGGCACGATCGCCACGGGACTCTTAGCGGAGAAGGCGGTCAATCCTGCCGGTGCGGACGGCCTCTTTTTCGGCGGCGTCCATCAATTTCTCGTCCAGATCGCGCTTGTGGGGGTTACCGTTCTTTACGCCGCGGTCGTCACCTTTGTTCTCTTCAAGGTCATCGACGCCCTGCTGGGCATGAAAGTGGACAAGAAGAGTGAAATCCTGGGGCTCGATCTGAGCCAGCAGTGCGAATCGGCCTACACGGTCGTAGATTGAGGAGAAAAACCATGAAATTGATTGTGGCCATTATCCAGCCCCACAAGCTGGAGGAAGTGAAAGGTGCTCTGGAAGCCGTGAACGTGAACCTCATGACCGTTTCCAATGTTCTTGGTCAGGGGCGCCAGAAAGGATATACGGAGGTGTACCGGGGAATGCGCGAGGCCGGCGGCCTGCTGAGGAAGGTGAGGCTGGACATCGCCGTCAGCGAGGATTTTGTGGAAAAGACCATTCAGGCCATCGTTAAAGGCGCCCACACCGGAGAGACCGGCGACGGGAAGATCTTTGTCCTGGACCTGCAGGAGTGCGTCCGGATCGGCACCGGGGAGCGGGGACCCGCAGCCATCGGTTAAAAATTCATGGATGCCGCAGATTTCTCATCTCTTGCATCCGATTTCACCAGGAACCCCGAATCCGCCGGCCTCTGAGGCAATTCGGGGCCATTCTTGTTCAAGAGGAGCGGCTCCACTTTTACATCATGCCGTATTTTTTCAGCTTCTGGTGAAGGGTCCGCCGGGTGATGCCCAGCCGCCGTGACGCCTCGCTCTTGTTGCCGCCGGTTTCGTCCAGGGTTTTCAGAATGGTTGCCTTCTCCACGCTTTCAAGGGAGGACTCCCCGGCTGCGGCCCCGTGTTTCTCTTCGCCGGGGCCGTTTTCCATGAGAACGGGAGAGAGGTCAGGCTCGTCGAGATAGTCCGACCGGGAAAGAACCACCCCGCGCTCAACGGTATTCATCAGTTCCCGCACATTGCCGGGCCAGGGGTAGCGGAGCATCCGGTCCAGGGAGCGAGGGGTGAATCCCTTGATCTCCTTGCGGTTTTTCTTGGCGAATTCCTTCAGAAAGTGGACGGCCAGAAGGGGGATGTCCTCCTTGCGCTCGCGCAGGGGCGGAACCTGGAGGGTTACCACATTGAGCCGGTAGTAGAGGTCTTCCCGGAAGCGTCCTGCGGCGATTTCCCGGACAAGGTCCCGGTTGGTGGCGGTAATGACCCGCACGTCGATGGGGATCACCTCCTCACCGCCGACCCGGGTGATTTCCCGTTCCTGGAGAACCCGAAGGAGCTTCACCTGCATGGCCAGGGACATCTCACTCACCTCATCGAGCAGGATGGTCCCGCCGTTGGCCTGGCGGAACTTTCCCTCCCTGCGGCGGTCGGCTCCGGTAAAGGAGCCCTTTTCATGTCCGAAGAGCTCCGATTCCAGCAGTGTTTCCGTAATGGCTGCGCAGTTGATCTTGACGAAGGGCCCCTCTTTCCGCAGGCTGTTGTAATGGACGGCGGCTGCGATAATCTCCTTCCCGGTCCCTGATTCGCCGGTGATGAGAACCGTCGCCTCAGACGGGGCCACCTGGGCCGCCAGGTCGAGGAGCCTGGTCATGGCCTCGCTGCGGCCGATGACATTGCGCCGGTCAAAGCGGAGTCCCAGGCGTTCCTTCAGGAGAAGATTTTCTTCCTTCAGGTGCGTGTGCTCCAGCCCCCGCTCCAGGACAAGCCTCAGTTCGTCGAAGTCCAGAGGCTTGGTCAGGTAATCGTAGGCCCCCTTCTTGAGAGCCTCTACGGCGGTCTCCACCGAGGCATAGGCCGTCATGAGGATAATGGGGATGGCCGGGTTGAGCCTGTGGATTTCCTCGAGGGCCTCGATTCCCGAGATCCTTACCATCCGGATATCCATGAGAACCAGGTCAACAGGGTGCCGATGGACGGCTTCAATGGCTGTTGCCCCGTCATCGGCTTCGGAAACGGCATATCCCCAGCCGGAAATCAGGGTCCTGAGCATGGTCCGGTGGGCAAAATCATCATCAACCACTAGAATTTCAATGTTCTTTTTCATGAAGACAACTCCATTTCGATAGGTTCGGACGAAGCCTCTCGACGGGGAAGAAGGACGGAAAATACCGTTCCCCTCCCAGGTTCACTGGAGACAAGGATCTCTCCGCCGTGAGCCTCGACGATTCGCTGGGCGATGGGCAATCCAAGGCCGGTTCCAGAAGGGCGGGTCGTGAAATACGGATCGAAGATCCGCCCCAGTTCCTCTTTGCCGATTCCCGTTCCCGTGTCGGAAATGTCCACCCGAACGGTTCGATCGCCAGACTGGGTGACCCTGAGGGAAAGCGTTCCGCCCTTTTCCATGGCGTTGAGAGCGTTGAGGGTCAGATTAAGAAAGACCTGAGTCATTCGGTCGCTGTCCAGAAGAAGATCGGGGACCATGCGGCCGAAATCGACTTCAAGGGACACGCCCTTTTCCAAAGCCTGGATTTCTATCATTTTCATGGCATGTCGGAGAATCGGTTCAATGGCCGCCTCCTTCCGGTTCAGGATCAGGGGGCGGGAAAATTCCAGAAGCTGGCCGATCACCCGGTTCAGCCGCTCCACCTCCTGGATCATGATGTCCGTCACCTGGAGATCCTCGGGATTGTCCCGGTAGCGCTCCCGGAGGTAAGTGGCAAATCCTTTGATGGAGCTCAGGGGGTTCCGGATTTCGTGGGCCACGCCGGAAGCCAGGCTGCCGATGGCCGCGAGACGCCGGTTGCGCTCCAATTCCCTCTTGAGGTGCTGCACCTCCGTCAGATCCCGGAAGAGGATGACATATCCGAAAAAATTCCCTTCGTCATCCTGGAGCCTTGTGGCGATGATGGACAGGGGGATCGTCCGTTCCCTGCTCACCGGGCAATCGGTTTCCTTTTCCAGGATCTGCTGAGTCGCGCCGAGGCCTTCGGTCGTTTCTGTAATGATTTCCGGCAGGGTCTCCTCGGATGTTCGCCCCAGAACGTCCCCGGCCGGCAGCCCGAAAAGGGCTTCCGCCGTCTCGTTGAAAGCAATGATCCTTTTTCCGGGGTCCATGGCCACAAGCCCGATGGGCATGTGATTCACCAGGCTGTCGGAGAAAGCCCTGGCCCGGGAAAGGGAGCCGCGCACCGACCGGTACCCCTGCGCCAGGAAAAGGGAAACCATTCCGGCAAAGCCGATGAGAAGCAGCGATAAGCCGGTTATGACGGCATTCCGGGTGTCCTGTTCCCGGGCTGCCAGAACGGGGCCCATGTCCAGCCCGACAAAGATCACATAGTTGCGGGGCTGGCCGGCATTTTCCCGGGTCCTGTCGTCAGCGCCCCTGCTGTCCGGAAGATCCGCCTGCTTCTGGAATCCAGGGAAAGGGCTTCCCGGGGAAGAAAAACCCCGGTACACCTCAAAGGTATGGGCGCCCTGGTCATCGGTGATCCGGCGCCAGGCGGCCGAAGTGCGTCGGGCGGCCGCCCTGAGATCCAGGTTCCAGCCGTATATCTCTCCCACCATGGAAGGATCGCTGTCCGCCACGATGACCCCCTGCGTATCAGCGATAATGAGATAAACCACCCCCGGCTGGCGGGCCGTTTCGATCAGCAGCTTCTGAAGCTGGACACTGCCCCACTCAAGGCCGGCCCCCGTTCTGGCGCCCGCCTCGAAGGAGCGTATCAGGGCTTCTCCCTTTTCAATCAGCAGGCGGGTGGTGAGTTCGTTCTCCCGGTGGATATTCCCCAGGGTG
>JAVETB010000157.1:0-3208 GCA_034006265.1 Syntrophus sp. (in: bacteria)
CGTTTCCTTGATGAGCCGAATTTTTTCGAGCAGGGCATAGGCATCATGGTCACTCAACTGCAGCCTGTTCTTCTGCAGGGATAGGTCCCTTCCCACTTGCATCTGCTCATCTCCTCCCGGAGTGACCTGTATCCTTGAACTCTGAATCTGCTCATTCTGACCCGCCTTCAGCTCATTCTCGACAGCCGTAAATTGTGAGAGCGCCAGATAGACATTGTCCTTTCGGACCTCACAAGCCGTTGCTGCCGTCTTCAGCTGATCGATTGCTCCGGCCTCCTGAAGGACCGGCGCCTGGACCGCCATACCGGCATGGCTCCAGCCGTTCCCATAGCGATTGGACTGGTAATTTCCATTGTATTGGAGCTGATTGTTCTCTCCTTCAGGGGCCATACCTGCCGAATCACCCGGGAAGGCCATGACCCCCCTGATTTCACCCTCCACGGTAACAAAGGGCTTATCCATAAAAAGCCAGCGGGAAAAGATGTAAATGCGATCCTCCGGTCGAAGTTCCACATTATGGACAGGATCATGACGCACGAGCATTTTCCCGAGGTTGAAAGGAATCAGTTCCTCCTTCCGGTCGGGAGGTACAATCCGTTTGATGAGCGCGTAGTCCATGAAGGATTCATCCAGCAGATCTGAAGAACTCTTCATGAGATCGCCAACGCGCATGCCGGCCTTGTACTGGTATTTCCCCGAGCGTTTTACATTCCCTTCCAGATAAACGGCATTTCGGTCCCGATCCACAATGCTGAAGACTTTGACAAGATCCCCGTCCTGAAGCTTCACTTTTCGAGAGCCCTTCAGGGTTTTATCATCGACATCAACCACAATGTGCCGTTCGTTCTTTTGAATGCGCGACAGCTGAATCTGCTGGGTATCCGCCGTGGGCAGAATGCCCCCCGCCAGTTCGAAGAGCCCATCCAGGTCATGACGGTCTTTCAACTCATAGATGGCAGGCCGCTTCACATTGCCTGCAATGCCCACCTGAGGGCCGGTCACCGGGACAAAGACGACATCCCCCGCCTGAAGAATAAGATCCCTGGATCTGTCCCCTTTCAGGAGAAGACTGTAGAGATCGAAGGTTGCCACCAGGCGGCCGTTACGCTTGAGCTGCACATTCCGCATGGATCCGATATCGCTGGGTCCCCCGGAAAGAAGGAGGGCATCGGTAATCGTGGCGAAGGACCCGACGGTGTAAGAGCCGGGCCGCCGCACATCGCCAAGAACGAGGATGGGCGTGTTCTTGAGGGTCCCCATGGCGATGTCGATATTGGCACCGACCATCTGCTCCGTCATGCCGATGATCTGCCTGGACATCTGCTCAAAGGTCATCCCGGCAACGGAAACAGGGCCAATCTGAGGGATGGTGATCCTCCCGTCCCGATCCACGATCAGGTTGTACTGGCTATTGACGCGCCCCCACAGCATGATCCGGACCTCATCTCCCGGACCGACGACGTAATTCATGGGAACAGGGATGTCCTTCCGGCCCGCAAACACCTGCACGGAGGTTTCCTGGAAAAACTCATAACCGAAGGGGCGAAGATTCGTTGAAATATCCTGGTACTTCCCAGCCTTTCGAAGGCGATCAAACATGGATTTCCCATTGGCTTCTTCGCTGCTGAAAGCACTTCGAACAGCCTCGGGAATAGGTGAAGCCGGCTTGTTCCATGGCGAAGCGGTGGTTCCCTTTTCCAGGATTTCTCTTCTCTGCTGGATTTCCGTAGGCCTCAAGGAATAATCCAATTCCTGACCTTTTACCCCGGCGTCCATGGGCCCGGAAGCAACCTGGCCACCCGACGCCGACAATCTGGCCTTCAGTTGCTGGCACTGCTCGGGGGTAAGATTTTTCTGCTGACAGATTTCATCCGCGGTCAAGGAATGTCCGATCCCTGGAGAAAGCATGAGACAAAGCAACCAGATAACAAAGATGAACCTTCCCTTCATGACCCTTCCCCCCTTCCTGTTTCCACGTCCTCTCCTCGACCGCTCCTTTGAACTCTTCCCAGATACTCCATAAAAAAAGCGATAAAAACGCCCATAAAAAGGGCGGCTGCAAGGGAAAGCACCACCATGAGCGCGCGTTTCGGCTTGACTTTCCTGTCTGGTATTTTAGGCGGGTCGATCACCTTGAAGGCAAAATTCTCCTTGACTTCCGCCATCATGGCTGTTTCCAGCTGCTGGGCGATGAGGTTGTAGATTTTCTGCCGGATGAGAGGATCCGCCGTCGTCTGCAGCTGCTGCTCCAGATAGCTCCTGTTGACCAGGGCCACACGCTTCGCTTCGGCGCTCATGTGCTCCGTCAGCGTGTCAAGAAAGTATGTCGCGAGTTTTGCCGCCAGTTCCGGATCTCTGTTTTCCACCGTCAAGATGATCGTATTATCCTTTGTGTTGTTGTTAACCTGGACGATCCCCTTCAAAAGGCGCAGGGCATCCCACATCTTTGGAATCCCCTCCTGTTCCTTTCCGGTGGCGGTTTTCGGATCGGATGGACCAGCGGCTTTTAGAAGGCTCATCAGCCATTTCAAAGGGTTCAGGCTGATGCCCTCATCGCGCTTCCATTGCCCTTTCCGGCTGTCCCACTGTTCATAAAACAGAAACGGCATCAAACGATGCCGTTCAACAATCTTCTCCCGCAGGATATTGGAATTCAGGAGACTGACAATCTCCGAAGAGGAAGACGATCCGGGCAGGGAAATGCCCGCCACACCGCCGAACTGCGAGGCAAGTACGGACAATGCCCCGCCCCCACTGCTGTCTTTAGCGGTGATCGGTATGATAACGGCCCTGGACTGATAGATATTGTCCATAAAGAGCGACACACTTATAGTAGCAACGACAACAGTAAACGCCAGCAGCGCGATAACCTTCCGCCGCTTCCAGATCACCCGCCATAAATCCAGCAGATGGATCACTTCCTCCTCTCCCGCAGAGGTCGAACACCTCAAATCCGGTGACGGTTCAGTCATCATGACTCTCCTGTTGCCCGCAGCATCTTTCTTTGATAGGCACCTCTGCAATCACTGTTCAGCGACACCTCATGTCATGGGCCGACGATCGGCCCATGGGTGGATATCATGTCATGGACGGCATGATTATGGGACGCGCTGCCGCCAGCCTTTCACCTTGAAATCGTATGAGGCTGAAAAACAGGAGCGCGGCTGAAGCCTGAAGATAAGAGAGAAACTTGAAAGCGACAAATACA
>JAVETB010000158.1:0-3205 GCA_034006265.1 Syntrophus sp. (in: bacteria)
ATTTGTGGCGTTAAACATTCTAACATAGAGGTTTTACTATGAACGGTTACGTTTGCTTTTTCAACGGTAAACAAATTGAGCTTTACAAAGACACAAAAGCGGAGGCACACGAAGAGGCTTTGCGTGTTTTCAAGCCCAAGAAAAGTCAGAAACACATGGTTCATTGTCACCTTGCCGAGAAAGACGGCGAGGAAGTAATTCACACTCCAACAATGTGAGGTTGCCATGATTACATACACACCAGAAAGCAGGGAAATGATCTTTGATCTGCTCTCCAAAGCCGGGCATTGGGGATCGTATAGTGAAAAGTTCATCTATGAACTCCATAAGAAACTCTCAATTCTCCACATGCGGGAAGACAACATCTACATCACTTATGTGGAATTCAAAGACACACCCAATCATGAGGAAAGAACAGTAGAATTCTCCTGTGAAATCTCTCTGAAATGGGAAAGGGGCATGAGGGGCGGCATGGTATGGCACACTTTTGATAACACCTTCGGTATTCACACTTAGGAGGCAACCATGGTAAATCTCAACCCCTTATTTGATAAGGAAGTGGAGATGGCTATGCGTCGGACTATCGACGCTATTGTATCAGATATGTTGGATCTTTATGAAGACGGTATCGTGCCCAAAGAAGACGCACAAGAAATGGTTCTTGATGCCGACAGAATCTTTATGTACGGCCAAATGGAACCTGCCGTAGTAGATTACTACCGCAAAATGCCTTACGAGCGTATAGTGGAACTCGCAAAAAAGGCCATCCCCCTCGATCTCTGTTAGGAATATAACACTTCGGGCCTCAACAGAGGCCCCTAGTAATTATGGTCCTAAACCTTTAACATTGGAGTCTTTATGTATATTTGTATAATAAATTTTCCTTTGGAAAGAAAACTCTTAGTCTTTAAGGCTAATGGTGTTGCTTTCCAGAAGGACTTTGTAAAACTTTGGGGCATTTCTATTGATCTGGAAACCAAGCAAGCACGCGAAATACCTATGACTTCTGGAGAATTCGCCGTATTTAAAAGCATGATCGCCATGGACATTAAATCAAACATCGAACCTCAAAGAGAATTCTACGTTTCTTGGAACCTTTAACATTGGAGTCTTTATGTTCACACTGGAACACAAAATTGATCAGTTGTTTGTTACGGAAGTTGCCAGAAAGAAATGGAAGAAAGTGGCTTACCATCTGGGGACAATGCCGGATAAGAAGGTCGCAAGAAAGATCGGTGTTTCTACTTCTGCGGTTTGTAACGTTCGTGGTGCTTTAGGTATCATGCCCGTGAACTTCCCACACCAATGCGAAAAATACGGAATAGCCGTGCAGGGCTATCAGGAGGTCAGCAATGATTGATATCCGACACATAAAACACATCGGGCAAATTGCAGATGTAGTCAAGCTCCACAAAAAAGGACATGAAATCACACTGTACAAGATCACGTCAGTAGATACCTGCTGCTGGTCTGTCTACATAGACAACAAGAAAACCGAAAAGAGGAAAGTAATCTTTGTACGTTTTATGCGGGAAGGGCTCATTGTGGGTCGCGTAAACATCCTCAAGGGATACAAGTCGGAAGACAATTCTTGGGGACATAAACGGCACAAGGAACCCGAATACATCGACATTGATGACCTCGGCTTTCTTAAATTTCAACATTTTGTTGATACAAGATGCACATGCAAGGAAGTTAGAAATTGTTCTAGTTGGACAACTTCTGATTACATTTACAAACCCTCTAACTAGGAGCACGAAATGGAAGGCATGGAACGCACAATCGAACGGATCAAGAAACTCATGGCATTGGCCATGTCTGACCCCGACACACCGGAAGCAAAGTCCGCAGCTCTGAAGGCTGCGGAGCTTCTGGCCAAGTATGAATTGGACATGGCAGACCTCACGGAAGAGAATAAGAATGATGTCCTTGAGGAACAGTTCAAGAACTACGATCCCAACAACGGAAACTGGGAAAAGATGTTCTTGTCGGTCCTTATGAACGTCTTTGATATCCATGTTGTGGTTGACAAAACGAATCGTAACGAAGTTCTGTACCGCCTTTTCGGTAAGAAGCAGGACCTCGTTCTTTGTGTGTATTTCTTCAAGATGGTACGCAGAATCGCTATCAAGCGTGCGGAAGTTGAATACAAAACCAAAGCAATGAGAAACTCCTTCCAGTGTGGTCTTATTGACGCCATCGGCCACAGGTTTTTCGAAATGAAGGAGAAACGCCAGGAACATCGCACTGAAATGACCACAGCCCTTGCTGTGTGTAACCGTGAGGATGTTATGGCTCATGTAAACAGCGTATTCCCTAAGCTAAGAAAAGGAAAAGTTCAGCAGCCCAAAATCAAAACGGAAGCCGAAGCAAAAGCTTTCCACAACGGCAGGAAAGTAGGCAAAGAAATCCCGCTCAACACCCCTCTTGAAGGTGAATACAAACAAGCGTCAGGTATAGCATGAGTATATGCCCCGTCCATAACGTCGAATACAGTTACACTTGTGCCGTATGTGAAGAAGAACTCCGCTATCACAGTGGAGGATTGGATGCTTTTAGAGCCGGATTCGAAAAGCGGCCTAACATTTACCATAGCCTGGAAGATAAAGCCGCATACGAAAACGGTAGCAGGTGGCGAAAACACACCGACAAAAAAGCATAGAGACATACAAGGGGCCTTCGGGCCCCGAATTATGGCATTATGCAACACTTTAACATAGGAGTTATTATGGAGAAACATGTAGTAACTGACTGGTGGACGACAAAAAGAGCAGAAGGTGAATATCTTTACGGATTCATCGATGGTTTCGGTATAGAATTTCTACTGAAATCCTTAGATGAGGGCAAAAATGTTGCTGTCACCACTAGCGGGGCGGTGTACGGTCTTTGTAGGAAGGATATCACAAAGATTAGACCGATTATCATCGACACCCCGGGCGTATATGAAGCTCGAAACGGTTACAAAGTAAGAATCGACAACATCAGCGATAAAGAGGTTCCTATCGGTTATGGTATGTATGCTCTTCCCACATGTAACTGTGAGGGTTACAAACTAATACCCGGCAAACGAGGAATAAGAGAAGTTTGGGGCCACTGGGCCCAGGACGGTCGTTGCGTGTTTGTAGGCAAATCACCTTGGGACATTGTAAAAAAGATAGGAGTGTGGAGATGACATTCATTCACTATAGTGAAAACACAAAAGAGG
>JAVETB010000044.1:0-21137 GCA_034006265.1 Syntrophus sp. (in: bacteria)
TGGCGTCGTCGTGGGTTGTGACCAGGGCCGCCGGGGCCTCCTCGATCCAGGCCCTCTGAAGGGTCCGGATATCCGCGGCATCTCCCACGACGTAGTTCTTCGCGTCCTCGTGAACCCGGCGGGGGTTTTTCTCGATAATGATGTAGGGCATCTCCCGCTCCTTGAAGCGCTCCGCAATGGTGTGTCCGACACGGCCTCCTCCGACGATGAGGACCGGGTTCACGGAAAGTTGGCAGATGTGATAAAAGGAATAAATCTCGTTGTAGGATGCGAGGTTCTCCTCCGATCCGGCGAGAACCAGAACGCTGTTCGGATTGATCCGGCTTTTCGCGTGAGGGATCTCGAAATTGCCCCGTTCCCAGATCCCCACCACCGTCACTCCGAAATTCTCTCTCAGGCAGCTTTCAGAGAGCGTTTTCCCTACCAGGGGAGTGCCCAGAGCGGGAAACTCGGCGATGATCAGCTCATCGAACCGGCTGATGATATTGGCCCGGCATTCGCCGCCTATGGTCCAGGCCGCCAGGGAATTTCCCAGCATGTCGTAAAGCTGCAGGACCCTCGAACTGCCGGCCATGATGAGGATGTCTCCGGAATAGGGGGAATCGGCGGTTGTGACGATCTGAACCTTCTCGCTCAGCTCTCGAACTGTGAAGGCGATATTCGTGTTGATCTCGTCGCGGTTCGTCGCAACGATGAGGGCGGCGCGGTCTGCCCGCATCCTGCGATACGTCTCTGGATCATCGATGTTCCCCACGGCGACGCGAAAGCCTGCATCATAGAGCTGCAGCGCGCGGCCGAAATCCTCCTCGATAAGGACATAGCTCTTCCGGTGGTCCTTCAGCCTTTCAATGAGGGCGACCGTCACCGGATCGTAGCTGGTGATGATCACATGGTCTTTCGTATCCGGCGGCAACTGGCTGGGGGCCCGGTTCCTCGTCTCCGCTTCAATCCAGGGGGCATAAAAAAACTTGATAAAGACAAAGGGAAGCAGGGTGAGAAAGAGAAAAACCCCTGAAAGAAGCACAAGAATGGAAAAGGTCCGCCCCAGGTCCGAATTGAAGGTTATGTCGCCGAATCCCAGGGTGGTCATTACCGTGAGTGTCCAGTAGAACCCTGTAATCCAGGAATGGTATTGCCCTTCATAGGCCATGAGGAAATGGAAGATAATGCTGTATAAAGTGACCAGAGCAACAAGCAGAAAAACGAACCGCAGGAGGAGCCGGATATTGCTTTTTGCGCTTTCACCCTGAAAATAGGTCGTCAGTATGGCCGGGCTGAACTTCATGACGTATTGTCCGTTCTCCGTTTCATGGGCAGGAATCTCGAATGTCGCCACGGGCCGGTAACATCCTGTTCGGATGCTTCGGTTTCGCTCTCCCGCCCCGCATGGAAACACCCTTTATCATTAAGAAAGACTATAGAAGAGGAAGGCTCCGCTGTCAAGGCGCAACGTCCGGGGGACATGGCCTGTCAAGGGGAATGGAATAGAATGGAGAAAGGCGGAGGGGGTGGGACCGGGGTGTTGTATCGAAAAAGACATGAACTTTCGTCTTGAAATATGCTAAAGATTTTCATGATGAAGATCAAATCCTTTGAATTCAACCTGCGCGAACTGGCCGGAGCGATGGGGGATTTTGGGACCCTCTTCCCCCTCGCCATCGGTTATATCTATGTCTGCGGTCTGAATCCTTCCGGCTTTCTGGTCATGATGGGGCTGGCCAACATCGTTACCGGTGTTGTCTACCGCCTGCCCATGCCCATTGAACCCATGAAAGTGCTGGCCATTGTGGCCATTGCGCAGCACTGGACGCCTTCCATGGTGTACGCTTCGGGCTTCGGCATGGGCCTGGTCTGGATTCTTTTTGCAGCCACGGACCTGGTGGGTCGGCTGGAAAAATGGACACCGCCCTCCGTTATTCGGGGCATCCAGGCGGCGCTCGGAGTGATGCTGGCTATTGAAGCGATCAAGCTGCTGTCAACCGGATGGATCCTTGCCCTGGTCTCTCTCCTGATCGTTCTTGTCCTGAGGGAAAGCCGCCACGCTCCGGCTGCGGTGGTCCTGATGGCCCTTGGAATAGCCGTTATGTTTGCAAAGGGTCAGCTCCGGTACATTGCCGCTCCCGGGCTCACCCTGCCGACTTTGACGGCCTTCACACCCCGGGAAGTCTGGGATACGCTGCTGCTGGCGGGCTTTGCCCAGATCCCGTTGACCGTCACCAACGCCACGATTGCCACCGCGGCCCTCCTTTCAACCTATTGGCCGGATCGCCCGGTATCGGTCAGGATGCTTTCCTGGAATCAGGGGATGATGAATACGATGGTGCCTTTTCTGGGGGGGATGCCGATGTGCCACGGTGCCGGCGGATTGGCCGGACAGTACTACTTCGGCGCACGGACCGGCGGCGCCAACATCCTGGAAGGGATCATTGAAATATTCCTTGGCCTGTTTCTTTCGGTGTCCATCGCCGGGCTTTTCTCGGTCTTTCCAGGCGCCATCATCGGCGCCATGATGTTCATGGTCGGGATCGAGCTCATGAAGTTCGCAAAAGATGTCCGCGTCGGAAAGGATCTGATTCCCCTGGGCGTCACCCTGGGGGTTTCCTTAAGCTCCAACATGGCTTGCGGTTTTCTGGCGGGTCTTGCAAGCCATTACCTGATGTCGACTGCCCTGAAAAAAAGAGCCGTCCGGCGGTAACGTCGGCGTCGCTAAAAGCGTTCGCTTCGGCACGGCATGGATCCGCCTGGCATCATCTTCCAGGGTCCGTGAGTTCAAGCCCTGCCCGTATCCTGCCCAGGGGTGCGGTGCGACCGTGTTATTGCCGCATCAGAACTGGACTACAGCTCGATGACGATGTTCCCCATGGAGGTCATGTCATAGCCCGGCAGCTCGCTCATGGCTTTGCGCAGGACCGGACCGTGGATCAGGTCGAACAGCGGCTTCAGCAGAGGGCTTTCGTAGTGAATGCGGGGAATGACCAGGTCGTACCTCTCCTTCTCAAAGGGGATAAAATCAAGCTCAAGGGCGTGCGCCGCTGCGGCAATGCCAAGTCCACAGTCCGCTGCGCCCGATTGAACGGCAACGGCAACCGCCAGGTGAGTGTACTCCTCGCGCCGATAGCCTTTTACCTCTTCCGGTTTCATTCCCAGCCTGTTCAGGTGGTAGTCAAGCAGAACCCTGGTGCCGGCTCCGCGCTGGCGGTTGACAAAACGCACATCGTCCCGCGCCAGATCCGCCAGCCCTCTGATTCCCTTTGGATTGTCCGGTGCGACGATGAGCCCCTGCTCCCGATGCATGAACGTCATCACCACGACGGGAGTACTGGGCAGATACTTCCTGACATAGGCAATATTGTATTCGCCCGTTGACGGATCCAGGAGGTGTGAACCGGCGAGATGCGAATCTCCCCTCCGCAGGGCCGTCAGTCCGCCGAGACTGCCGGCGTTGGCGCTCGAAAAGAGCAGACCGTCGTCTGCCAGGTATTGGGCCAGGATGTCCAGGCAGAGATCGTGACTGCCGATGTGGACGATGGTGCGGTCGATATCGGCCGGATCACGGTACAGCTCCACGGTAACCTCCTGTCCGGCCTCGACGCCTTCCGAAAATCTGGGGATGCGGACAATTCCGTCCGCGCGGACCAGGGAGGTGATGACGCCCGCTCCACGGGACAGGGGCGCAGCCACGGTTCGTTTTCCAACCCGTCCGACGGTCACCCGCACCCATTCATCTTCACCCATGGGCGAGAGAAGCTTGCGGCTGATGACCGCTTTGAGCCCGGGCTTTTCCCGCTGCGGCAACCCGAGCCAATGGGATATCAAGGGCTCCACGAATATTTCCCCGGTGAGGGCGCAGGAGACGGGATAGCCGGGCACGCCGATGATGGGCGTCCGGCGATCCGTCACGGTGCCGAGCACGACGGGGTGCCCGGGGCGTATCGCCACGCCGTGAACGAGGAGGGCCCCCAGTTCCTCGACAATGCTCGCCGTGAAGTCTTCGCTCCCCGCCGATGATCCGGCATTGACGAGGATGAGGTCATGAGTGGCCGCCGCTTCCCTCACCGTATCCCTGATGCGTTCGTAATTGTCGACGACAATCGGGTAACGCGTCGGTTCACCGCCCCACTGGCGCACCTGGGAAGCCAGTACAAGGGAGTTGTATTCGATGATGTCACCGGATTTGAGGCCTGACTGCGCGGCCTGTTCAACCGTCACCAGTTCGGTTCCTGTCGGGATAACCGCCACGCGCGGCCGCCGCCGGACGCTGACCGTTGCGTGTCCGCAACCGGCAAGGGCTCCCAGATCCACCGGTTTCAGCAGATGATTGGCCGGAAGCACAAGTTCGGTGGCAACCATATCCTCGCCCATGGGTCTGACGGCAGTCCATGGTGCGACGCCGGCCAGGATCTCGATGAATTCGCCGGCGGCGCCTTCGTCAACGTGCTGTGTATGCTCGATTTGGATGACGGCGTCTGCCCAGGAAGGGATCGGGTCTCCGGTATCGACGTATTCCGTCTGCCTTTCGGGGCCGATCCTGAGCCGCTTCGGCGCCGTTTCCGTAGCGCCGAGGGTGTCCGCCGAACGGACGGCATAGCCATCCATGGCACTGGCGTGATATCCCGGCGATGAGAGGGCGGCCCATACGGGCGCCGCTGTGACTCGCCCAAGGGCTTTTTCCAGCGGCAGCTCCTCGCCGGGAAACCTGGCCCACGCTCCGGAGCTTTCCATGGATGCGATAAATCGGCGCCAGGCCTCATCCAATGGAATATCTTCGAGATAAAATTTTCTGTTCTTGCTCATTCCTTTCTCCAATTTCCCATAGTCCATTCTTCAAAACAGCTCGACAACAACGAGTTCACCCTTGTGCAATCCATTGGAATCGAGGGGCACGCATACCATCCCCTCAGACTTGACCAGGGTATAGATCAGATTCGATTTGCCGAAGACCGGCTCCGCCCAGAGATCGCCTTCACGCTCTTCCAGCCTCACCTGGATATAGTCTTCGCGCCCTGGAACCGAGGAGATGTTGTGGGTCAGCCTGGCCGTCATCCGCCCGCGGGCAGGTGGATATTTCGTTCCCTGCATTCGCCGGAGCAGGGGCGTCAGGAAGAGCCCGGCAACCACCATGGCACTGACGGGGTTGCCGGGCAGTCCGATGGCCGGCTTGCCGTTGCAGATGCCCAGAATCGTCGGTTTTCCCGGCCGAACGGCGACTCCGTGCACCAGGACGCCCGGTTTGCCCAGCGCATTGATGACATCGGCCGTCAGATCGCGCGTGGAAACGGAGGACCCCGCGGAAATGACCAGGAGATCCGAAGAATTCAATGCGCTGCGCGCTACGGAAAGCAGCGAATCGTAGGTGTCTTTGATGATCCCCTTCAGCAGGGGAACCCCCCCTGAGCGGGTGACAAGGCCGGCAATGGCATAAGAGTTGATATCCCTTATCTGTCCCGGGCCCGGTGTCTGTTCCGGAGGGACAACCTCATCGCCTGTGGAGAGAATCGCCACCCGTGGAGCGGCAGCCACCCGCACGCGGGTGATGCCCAGGGCCATCAGGCCTCCGAGGTCCTGCGGCCGGAGGATATGTCCGGCGTCAAGCAGGGGCTCGCCCTCTTTCACATCCTCGCCGACTTGAATCATGTTCTCCCCCGGCGCAACGGCGCGCAGCACTTCGATGTTTGCCTCATCGAGCTTCTGCGTCCGTTCCACCATGACGACGGCATCAGCGCCGGGCGGGATCATGCCGCCTGTATAAACGACCGCGGCCTGAGTCGGGCCGACGACCCCTTCGAATGTACGGCCCATCGGCACTTCGCCGATTACGCTGAGATACGCAGGCAGCGATTCTGTCGCACCGAAGGTGTCTTCGGCGCGAACGGCATAGCCGTCCATCGTGCTGCGGGGAAATGAGGGGAGGGAAGACGGAGCCGTCAATTTCTCGCAAAGTGTGCGGTCAAGCGCTTCAGCCGTTGCGAGATCCTCGTTCCTGACTTCGGGGCCAAGATGGTCAAGCAGCGCTTTAAGCGCCTCTCCAGGGGGAAGCACCTTGAACATTTCCAGCATAACGGCTCCTTGGCAGATCCTTTTGGTCCTAATCTATATGACATCTTCCACACATGTCAATCATTACTGAAAGGCCTGCCTGTCGGTTCGAGAGAGTCCGGAAGGCCGCTGCAGCCGTCACACCCTCAAGAAAAAATTTGGTTTATCCGGCAAGAAGACATAGGACTTCAGGGTTGCGCACGTAAAGCTCTCTTCGCAGATATTCGGCATGGCTGTAGCCTGCCGCCATTTCGGAAGTTCAGCGAAAGGCTTAGTTCTGGAGAGCCGTTGCGCATCAACCCTCATATCCGAAGGTTCATTCAGGCATAGGGCATCCACATTGCTGCCTGCGTCCATAACCGCCGAATCGCGGGTTGAAATACGATCAATTTTTAAGAGATTACTTTCTCTCCGCGCCGTCTTTTTCCGCTTTGCGTTTTTCCATCAATTCGTAATACTCTCCATACATTTTCAGAACGGCACGTTCATAATCTCTTACGCTATTTTCAGGAATGTAATTCACTTCTCCCAATTGATGAATAAGATATTTCCCTGTTGCAGAATCAGGAATATATCCTTCCGTGTAGGCATGTGTGAAAATGTTGTTCAAACCGGTTACATTGACCTTGGAACCATCGGGAAAGAATACGGCACGGTATTCTTGAGGTTCTCCCGGTCATCAAAAACAGGGACCTAGACTGATTTGTGGCGACATCGTTGACCTCCTTATGCAATAAAAAATATTTTCAATGTTTTCTACAGGCAATCAAGCTGCAAGCAGCTCTGCCGCAGCCGACAGACCCGCTTGAATAATGAGCTTTTCCGGTATTTCCTCAAACGTTTGGTTACCCACGGAAATGGTTCTGCAATGAGAACCGGCACAGACATCATAGCCGGGACGTTGCTCCACCTCCGTTCCAATCCATTTTCCCGACAAAAATTTTTTCTGAAAACGTCCGGAATGTCAACAGCCATTTTGTATTACTCTTCCGGCGTATACGAAATCCGGTTCCGGGTGATTGGCGCGAATATATCACCGCTGCTTCGCTCGTCCCATGTTCTCCTTTCCGCCCTCATAGAACCGCTCCCGTTGGATGGAACCGCAGCGCTAATAGATCAGAAGGTCAACAAGATAGCCCGCCACAACGGCCACCAGGAAAACGTTCAGGGCAAAGGCAACGATAAGTTTCTTTTTGAACATGGAAGCGAGGATGATCAGCTCCGGAATGCTGGCCCCGGCGCCGCCGACAATGAGGGCCAGAACCGTTCCGATTCCCATGCCCTTGCCGACCAGGGCGGCGCTGATGGGAATGACCGTTTCAGCCCGGATGTACATGGGGACGCCGATCAAGGCCGCAACAGGGATGGACCAGGGGTTTCCCGGCCCGGCCAGGCGCACCACGAGATCCTGGGGGAAAAATCCGTAGATGAAGGCGCCGATAGCCGCGCCGAGCAGGAGATACCAGAATACGCCTTTGAAGGTGTCGACTGCGGAAAGAGAGGCCCTTCGAAATTTTTCTTTGAAAGGCGCCCCTGCCGCTTCTTTCTCGAAACTCATGGAGCAGCAGGATGTTGAGGTCTGGTTCCGAGCCGTCGAGCGCGCCTCGTTGGCACAACAGGCGCTCGAGGCCTGAAAGGTGGATAGGGAAATCAAGGTGACCGGCTGAACGGAGTCGGAAGAGCAGCAGCCGCCGGCCATCGGCAGAATTTTCGGGCCGGTATCCCTTGATGGAGCTTCTTCACAGCAGCAGGATGCCTGGATGTCCGCCAGGGGCTTGACCTGATTTTCCATGCCCAGCCTGGACAAAATATAAGCCGCCGCCATGGACCCCACAAAGGTGACAATGACATACACCACCGTTGCTTTCATGCCGAGGAGCGAGAGCAGAAGGGCGATAATGATCGGATTGAGGACCGGTGAAGCGAAAAGGAAGGCCATGGTCGGGCCGAAAGGAACACCCCCCTTCAGCAAACCGGAGGTAATGGGCACCGTGGAACAGGAGCAGAAAGGCGTGACGGCGCCGAGTCCGGAACCCAGGAGGTATTGAACCCAGGAGAGCTTGTTGGAGAGATACTCCCTGACACGCGACGGAGGTAGATATTCCATCAACAATCCGATGATAAAGGAAACGGCGATGAAGATCAGAACCAGTTCGCCGGCGATTACAAGAAAAAATTTTCCAGCAGCAACAAAATTATTCAAACCGAACATCCGGAACTCCTCCTTAAGTTGTTAGGAAGCTTTTTGGGCTCAGATAGTTGACCTATTCAATCAAATTCGGGGATATCGGTTTCCTTTATTTCGGAATTTCGCAGCATACTTCCCCTTGGGGAACTGAATCGACTTCACGCTGCTCCATTGCTTGAACAAAGCGACCCAGGCTGATGAGAAGAATTTCCCGCAGGGCCGGGTCCATGGCCTCCAGGGCTTTCTGCGTCCTGTTCATCAACTGCTCTTCAATCCGAGTGAGGAGCAGCTTCCCTTCTTCTGTGAGCGACACGCAGCAGAACCTTCCATCCTTCCGGTCCTGTCGGCGTACCGCCAACCCTTTATCCTCCAGGCGTCTGGCAATGCGGGTCGCCCCGCTCTTCGTTACGGCCGCACTCCTTGCGATATCCTGCATCGTGCAGACATTCTGATGCAATGTACACTGCAGGGCTCGGAACTCGACATGCGAGATGTTTTCGTTGCAGCATCGTCCTTCTATGCTTTGCATCCCGAGAGAATACGTTAAAGATTCAATTAAATAGATCAGTTGTCTTTCCGGGGAATCCATTTGCATCTCTCCTTGAACATCCACGCACATCACATGACGCCGTTCCTGATGATCTTCGCGTAGGTTCCTTTTCATATTTAGTTGCTTTCGTCAACTAATAATTCAAGGGGCAGGCACATGCAATTTTTTACTTGACAGGGAGGGATTCAAATTCTTATATTGCCATAAAGGAATATGGAGATTTTAGGATGAGAGATTTTCTGAAAGTTACCAAGGCCCTTTCCGACCCGAACCGGATCAAAATTTTGAAGATGCTGCAACATAAAGTCATGTGCGTCTGCGAGATCGAGACGGCTTTAAGCATCGCGCAACCCACCGCTTCCAAGCACTTGAAAATGCTGGAAGACTCCGGGATGATCCGTTCCATGCGCGAGGGGCAGTGGGTCAATTACTATCCCTCCGACGGCAGGGAAAGCCCCTATGCCGCGACCCTGCTGGGAAATCTCCGGCACTGGCTTGAGGATGATCCGGAAGTGCAAAGGCTTATCGAAAGGATCCCATCGATTCGGCGGGAAGAGATTTCATGCCATAAAAAGAAGTCCCGTGAGGACAAATAACGAATTCATATCGTCGGATCAGCATATATTCTAATGGTCACTATTCGGGGATTGGTCCTTTGTCCGCTGGCAAGGTCAACAGATTCTGAAAACTACGGAGGGGTGTTATGGCAGAGACTCCAGCAAAGCAGCTTTCGTTTTTAGACCGATATTTAACCCTGTGGATTTTTCTGGCCATGTTTGTCGGTGTTCTTGGAGGGTATCTGTACCCCGGCATTCGGGATGTCATCAACTATTTTCAGGTCGGAACGACCAATATCCCCATTGCCATCGGCCTGATTCTGATGATGTACCCACCCCTGGCCAAGGTCAAGTATGAGAAACTGGGGCAGGTTTTCTCCAATGGAAAAGTTCTGGCCCTTTCATTGGTTCAGAACTGGATTGTCGGACCGATTCTGATGTTCCTGCTGGCCGTTACTTTTCTTTCCGGCTACCATGAATATATGGTGGGACTCATCCTTATCGGACTGGCCCGCTGCATCGCCATGGTCATCGTCTGGAACGATCTGGCCGACGGCGACCGGGAATACTGCGCAGGGCTTGTGGCCTTCAACTCCATTTTCCAGGTCCTGTTTTTTTCGGTGTACGCCTATATCTTTATCACGATTCTCCCTACCTGGATTGGTCTGAAGGGGGCGGTCGTCGATATCTCCATCGGCCAGATCGCCGAAAGCGTGTTCATTTATCTGGGAATTCCCTTTATTGCAGGCATGATTTCCCGGTTTGTCGGCCTGAAAATCAAGGGGCAGGTGTGGTATGAGGAAAAATTTATCCCGAGGATCAGTCCCATTACCCTGATCGCCCTTCTCTTTACCATCCTCGTCATGTTTTCCCTGAAGGGGGAATACATCGTTGAACTGCCCATGGACGTCGTCCGCGTCGCCATTCCCCTGCTCATTTACTTCGTGGTCATGTTCCTGGTATCTTTTTACATGTCCAAAAAAGTCGGGGCCACCTACGAGGAATCCACAACCCTGAGCTTTACGGCTGCCTCGAACAACTTCGAGCTGGCCATCGCCGTGGCCATCTCCGTCTTCGGAATCAATTCCGGGGAAGCCTTCGCCTGCGTCATCGGTCCGTTGCTGGAGGTACCGGTTCTCATTTCTCTGGTGAACGTGGCCCTCTGGTTCAAGAAAAAATACTTCCCCTACGCAAAGGAAACCCCCACGGGGGTGTGCCATGTTTCCTGTAAAAATTAAAACCGTCAGGAGAGGATAAAAATCATGAAGGAACGATATAAACTGCTGATCCTTTTGCTGGTCTTTCTGGGGGCCTATTTCATTCCCTGGACCGATCCCGTCATTCGACGGTCCGGCCTGGAAGCCGTTCTAATGCTCCAGGAATATGCGCAGCAGCATGTCCTGACCTGTCTGATCCCTGCGTTTTTCATTGCGGGTGCCATTGCCGTCTTTGTCTCACAGGCTTCCGTCCTGAAATACTTCGGCTCCACGGCGAGCAAGATCCTTTCCTATTCTGTGGCCTCGGTTTCCGGCACGGTGCTGGCGGTCTGCTCCTGCACCGTTCTGCCCCTGTTTGCCGGGATTTATACCCGGGGAGCGGGCATTGGCCCTGCTACGGCCTTTCTCTATTCCGGGCCGGCCATCAATGTTTTGGCCATTGTACTGACGGCCAGGATTCTCGGGTGGCAACTGGGCCTGGCCCGGGCGATCGGAGCCATCGCTTTTGCCATCGTCACCGGCCTGCTCATGGCCCTGATTTTCCGCCGTGATGACGCCAACCGGGCTGCGGGGGCCATCTATGTCCCCGACGAGGAAGACAAATCCCGGACCCTGACCCAGGACGCCCTGTACCTCCTCACCATGGTGCTGATCCTGGTCTTTGCCGCCTTCGCCAAGCCGGCGCCCGGCAGCACCGGGCTCTGGGCCTTGCTCTTTGCCGCCAAATGGTTCATCACCGGCTTCCTGCTCGTGGTGCTGGGCATCATGCTGAAGTCCTGGTTTTCCAGGGAGGAGTTGACCGGATGGGTGGAGGCCACCTGGGGATTCATGAAACAGATCTTTCCTCTTCTGCTCGGCGGCGTGCTCGTTGCGGGTTTTCTGCTGGGCCGGCCCGGATACCCGGCGCTGATCCCGGAACATTATGTCCAGAGCCTGGTGGGGGGCAATTCCCTCTGGGCCAATCTTTTTGCCGCCGTTGTCGGTGCCTTCATGTACTTTGCCACGCTGACGGAGGTGCCCATTCTCCAGGGGCTGATCGGTTCAGGCATGGGGCAGGGTCCGGCTCTGTCTCTGCTGCTGGCGGGTCCGGCGCTTTCCCTGCCTAACATGATCGTCATTGTAGGCGTCATGGGGATCAAAAAGACGGCGGTGTTCTGTTCCATCATCATTGTCCTCTCCACCCTGGCGGGATGGAGTTATGGATGGTTGGTTTCCTGATGAGGAGCGGATTTGTTTTACAGATTGCACAAATTTAATCATTTTGGAGGATAAGGAACATGAAAATCAAAGTCTTGGGACCGGGATGCGCCCGCTGCCATCAAACGGAAGAGCTTGTCCGGGAGGCTGTCGCCGAGGCCGGCGTTGACGCGGAAATCGAAAAGGTGACCGATGTGATGAAGATCGCCTCATATGGTGTCCTCGGCACACCCGCCGTGATTATCGACGAGAAAGTGAAATCGGTGGGGAAAATTCCTAAAAAAGAAGAAATCTTGAAGTGGATCGGCAAGTGAATCAATCCTGCGCCGGGGCAGCCGCACGACATGATGCTCCGGCACAGGTCGGCCCGGCACATGGATAAAACAACATCCATCGGGGATGCCGTCGATAAGAGGATAAGAAACAGATCTCCCCACTCGGTATGCCCACGGGGCCACATTTTACAGCCGGTGCATATAAAACTTTCCGAAAGCTTCCATCATCTGCTCCAGGCCACGCAGGCTGATGTAACCAACGAAACTGTCCTTTGCAATGACGCCCTCGGGCGCGATATACCGCCGGGCAAAATGTTCTTCCTGATGCGTAACTTTCTGAATCGCCGGCGCAATATTCTAACCGGACATAACTGAAGGAGACTCAAAGAATGACAGGAATCAGAATGGGAGCAATTTTTCTTCTAGTGTTCATGGCTTTTTTCTCGTCGGCATGCTCTTCGGACGCCGGCAGCGGGAAGGCGCAAAAGAATGTCCCCGTCAGGCTGGATTTTATGCGGTTCTGTTCACCGGCGGGCTGTTTCTGTCGATTGCCGCCGTAGGGAGCATCTGTGCGGTTCTGGGAAGGATGCTTGGTGATGTCGGACCGTACTGGCAGATCGTTGTCGGGATTGTCCTGATCTGGGTGGCCCTGGGCATGTTCGGGGTTCAGGCCTGTTCCGTCTCCGGCGGGGGGCTGTTGCAGCGGATGAATCTGAGGGGGCGGAGTGGGGCTTTTTTCCTGGGGCTTGCCTACGGATTGCTTTCCGGTTCCTGCACCTTCGGCTTCATCGCACCGATTCTCGCCGTCATCACCATCCAGAAGCAGATTATGATGGGCTTTACGCTGATCGGCTTGTTCGCCGTCGGCCATTGTCTTCCAATTGTCATTGCAGGCTCATCCACGGCCCTTGTCGGGCGGCTGCTGGAAAATTCCGTCTGGAATTCAACAAGCGGCTGGTTCCGGAAAGGCGCTGGAGTCGTCATCATCCTTCTGGGAATCTACTTTATTGGAAATCCCCTCTTGCAGGTGTTTTCGTGAGGTGCAAAAAGACAATAAAGACAATCAGAAAGGGAAAGATGGAGGTGCAACATGGTGCACTATGAAGCAGTGGTGACCAGTCTTCTTCCCAACGACAAGGTGGAAATTCTGATCCAGCCGGACAGGACCGGAGATCCCAATGCTCCGGCATGTCATTGTGGGTCCAACAGAACCATGTTCCGCATCGAAGCGTTGAACAGGGCAGGTGCCCAGGTCGGCGACTGGGTGTCTGTTTCCCGCGATTCTTCTTACATCATGAGGAATATAGGCGCCCTGATCGGGATTCCTTTGGCAGGTTTGATCGCCGGTGTGGCATTGGGAACCTTTTGGGGTGGCACTGCACGAATCGTCTTATCCCTTACGGGAACACTATTAGGCATTCTGGCAGGAGTTCTATCCTACCGGCGCATGCCCGCGAATAGTCTGTTTGTCATAGAACGGGTAATCCAATCCCGAAAAGAACTAGCCACCATGTACTCCAGTCAGTCAAACACAGGAAGGGATCGGGCCGACTGCCAGAAGGGGTGCGCTTCCTGCCGTCCATAGTGAAGTCGGAACGCCATCCTTTATGCCGTTATGGGTGCAGCCGTCCTCTTCCGCCGAAATTCTTTCTTGACAATTAGTTGGCTTATTGGCATAAACGCCAACAGGAGATCACCAATATGATTACATTACCTGAAGCGGAAATCAGAGCTAAAATTATCAAAGCCATGGCGCATCCCGTGCGTTTGATGATGATCGATGCCCTGAAGAATGGCGATTGCTCTTTTTCGACATTATTTCAACTCTTTGAGCTTGATAAATCCACGGTTTCCAAACATCTTCTGGTACTGAAGGAAGCCGGAATTGTGTCCTCGCGGAAAGAAGGAATGGATATGATCTATAAGCTTGATGTCCCCTGCATCACAGACTTCTTTACTTGCGTAACTGCGGTCATTGAAATGAAAGTCAAAAAACACGAGGTATGTCTATTCAAAAAGTAGTTTTTTTAGGTCGTCTATTGGCTTTTTTGCCAATAGACCATTTTGAATCTTTTTCTAAAGGAAAATAAAGTTGAAAGGAGGTTTGATGTATCTCGTTTATCTCGTTACAGGTCTTTTGGCAGGTGTCGTAGGTGGATTGCTGGGAACGGGCGGCTGCGCCCTCATGATGCCGGTGATCCGTTTCGGTTTTCATTTTGATCCGGCCTTCGCCGTGGGTACGACCCTCACGGCAGTTGTTTTCACCGCCGGTTCGGGGGCAATTCAGCACATCCGCATGAAAAACGTGGACAAGAAAACCGCCCTGCAGGTCGGATTAAGCGGCGTCCTGGGGGTCGTCATCGGCTCCATTGCTTTCGGGTATATCAAGGCCTATGGGGACGTGATCGATCTGATCATCGGACTCGCTTTCATCTTCGTATCCCTGCGCATGCTCTATGAGGGACTGCTGGGAAAGACGCCTCCCCCGCCGATCGGCACGGAAATGCCGGGAACGGTCGCTTCGAAATCCCTTCTGGGAACCTGTATCGGTTGCCTGACGGGCATTATCGGTCTTGGAGGTGGTTACGCCTTGGTGCCGTCCTTTCTTTACTTCCTGCGTGCGCCGATGAAGCTGGCCATCGGCACTTCCATGGCCGCCTTTGTCTGGATGGCTCTGGTCGGGGCCATCTTCAAGATCTATCAGGGCGTGGTGGATATTCCCGTAGCGGTCACGATGGGAGTGGGGGCGCTGATCGGCGCCATTTACGGCGCCAAGCTCGTTGCCAAATTCAAGCCGAACGTTCTGAAGTCCCTTTTCGGCTTCCTGTTCCTGTACGTTTCCCTTAAATATATTCTTCTTTATTTCGGAATTCATATCTGAGTCCCTAATAGTCTTCATCATATGGCAAAAAGTGACATGCCCGATCCGGCATTGCTTCCGGACCGGGCATGTTACTTTGCTTTTCCTCAGATTCTTCTCTCCCTTTGTTTGCTTTTCTGTAAACAAAAGGAGAAACCCATGAGAACATGCCTGAGTTCGTTCTGCTTTTTAACGGTTTCGGGCGGCACGGCGGAACAGCACAGGATCTGCATAAGCCCATATTCCATTATGTGGATACATACTATTCACTTGGACACCCCTACTGGATATTTATGACACATGCAAGATACAAAATTTCCAAATCATAATCATGCCTATATCGCTGTATTCCACCGCTGCTTAAGGTTCGGAACACCAAAAATTATCTTGGCATATGTATCGCCATTAAGTAATATGAATTCGTTAAGGCGAGATAAAAATGAAAACCTTAATGGTCATGGGTGCGCCTTACCAGGGGCTATACGATCCAGCCAAGCTGGAAACCCTCACCGGAGTTGTCGTGGGAATCGAACAGGCTGTTCCCATGAAAGGGATGAATCAGGGGATCGCGCTGACGGTCAAAACGGATAAGGAAACCATTCCCGTGCACTTGGGGCCGAGTTGGTATTTCGAACGCCTCGATACCACGATAAACAAGGGAGACCGGGTTGAAATCAAAGGAATCCGAACCACTTATTGGGGCAAACCCGTCATCATCGCGGGGGAAGTCAAAAAGGGCGACAGGCTTCTCGTCCTCAGAGATTCTTCCGGTGTTCCTGTCTGGGCCGGGTGGAGCTGGGGCCGATAATGTGAAAGCAGGGGAAAACTCTGCAGGAGGGCCGGGCCTTTTCCTGCTTTATAAAAATACTCCGGAAAGGGGAAATTCCTTTGGAACATCATCACCATCACCATGAAGCGCCGGCATCGCTGAAAAATCTGGTCTTCGCCATGGTGATCAACGGCGGAATCGTGGTCTTCGAGATGATTTTCGGTCTGCTCATCCAGAGCATGGCCCTGATCTCCGACGCGGTCCACAATCTGAGCGACATCGCGGCCATGGGCTTCAGCTACTGGGCGGAGACGATTTCCCGCCGCCCCGCCAATGCAAGAAAAACATACGGCTATCGGAAGGTCGAATTTGTTGCCGCTTTTGTCAACAGCATCGTCCTTTCAGTGGTCATTGCCTTCGTTTTCTGGGAAACCCTCAAACGACTGATGTCGCCACCCGAAATCCCCGGGCAGGAGATGCTCTGGGTCGCCGTTGTCGCCCTTATCGGCAACGGGACAGCCACATGGCTCCTGCAGAAAATCTCGGGGCACAATTTCAACATGAAAAGCGCCTGGCTTCATTCGCTGCAGGATGCCCTGCTTTCTCTCGGGGTCATCGTGGGCGCCCTGTTGATTATGTTCTTCGGCTGGCCCATCATCGATCCGCTGATTTCAATGGTCATCTGTATGTTCATCGCCCGCGAGATCTACAAGATTGTAAGGCACACCGTCAACGCCCTCATCGACGCCGTGCCCCCGGACATCGATTATGTGGAAGTCCGAAGCGATCTTCTGGCAATTCCTTCCATTGTGGAAGTCAACGATCTGCACATCTGGCAGACCGGCGCCAAGCAGCGGCTGCTATCCGCCCATCTTAAATCAGACATGGATTTTCCGGACCATGAGAAGATCATCAACGCGATTCAGAAGATGCTCATCGAGAAATACGGGATCAATCATACAACGATCCAGATCCTGCCATCATCGGCCGGAGAAATGAAATACTGCACCCATTGCAACGCATGGATCAAGGATCAGGAATAAGTTCAAGGATAAAAGAAAAACGGGTCGGAAAGAAAGGAGTAAAGATGAGTCTTGTCGTTGCGGAAGCGATTACGAAGGATTATCGAACGGGTGACATCACTATACGGGCCATTGGCGGCATCAGTTTTGCCATCGACACCGCCTCTTTTGTCTCCTTCATCGGTCCCTCGGGGAGCGGGAAAACGACCCTGCTCAACCTCATCGGTTGCCTGGACGCCCCTACCTCCGGCCGTCTTACCGTGGCTGGCACGGATGTGGGGACACTGGATCGCCGGCAGGGCGCCGCGTTCCGGGGGACCAACATTGGTTTTATCTTCCAGGATTTCAACCTCCTGCCGGTGCTCACGGCTTATGAAAACATTGAATACCCCCTGATCATGGTCCAGAAGGTCCCGCCGGAAGAACGGCGGCGGCGCGTGACGGCGCTGCTGACAACAGTGGGCATGGCGGATCAGGCGAACAAGCGGCCGGACCAGCTCTCAGGCGGGCAGAAACAGCGGGTGGCCATTGCCCGGGCTCTGGTGACGGATCCCAAAATCGTTCTGGCCGATGAACCCACAGCCAACCTGGATTCCCACACGGCGCACACCGTCATCGAACTGATGAAAAAGATCCGGGATGAACGCCGGACCACGTTTATTTTTTCCACCCATGACCAGAAGCTGGTCGGCGAGGTGGAGGTTCTTTTTACCCTCGAAGATGGTCTGCTCAAAGGCAGAAGCAGTGGGGAGGATAAGCCATGATGGATCTCTATAAAATCGCCCTGCGGAACCTATTGCGCTACAAGCGCCGGACGCTGCTCACGGCCTCCCTGATCACAATCGGCGTTGTTTTTGTCCTGGTTTTCATGGCCGTTTCCGGATCTTTCAAGGCCATGATGATCGGCCAGATTACCGACGCCATGCTTGGTCACATTCAGATCCACAAAAAGGGGTATGTCGCCTCCATCGACAATCTCCCCCTCAACCTGAATCTGAAGGCCCCGGCCATCACCCGGATAGAAGAGGCGCTGCGGCAGCAGAAAGACATTGAAGCCTACTCGCCCCGCCTCAAGTTCGGGGGTCTCTTCAGCAACTTCAACGAATCGACGAATATCCGCCTCAATGGCGTCTATCCCGACCGGGAGTTTAAAACGGTTCCGCTCCTGACTGCGCGTATTGCTTCGGGAAAGAAAACCCTCGGCAAGGGGGAAATCTTCATTCCGTCTCTGCTGGCCAAAGGGATGAAAGTCAAGGTGGGCGATCCCGTCGTCATCGTGGCAACGAACAAGGATGGGTCCGTCAATGGAAAACCGTTCGTCGTGGCGGGTATTCTGGAAAGCGTGACGGGTCCAGGAGGACGGGACGGTTACATACACATCGAGGATGCCGCGGAAGTTCTCCGGATGCCGGAGCTGGAAATCAGTGAGGTGGCCATACGCCTGAAGGATTTTGACCGGCTGCAATCGACTTTCCAAGAGCTGGAGAAAAGGTTGGCCATGGAATTTGAGAAGGATGGTAAATTCCCCCTGGAAATCCATACCTGGGAAGGCCTGACGCCATTCTTCAATATAGCCCGGATGCTCGACATCATGACCTTCTTTATCAAGCTGATGCTCGTGGCCCTAGTGCTCATCAGCGTTCTGAATGTGATGATCATGGCCGTTTACGAACGGATTCGGGAGATCGGGACGATGGCTGCGATCGGCACGCCTCCCGGCAAGATTCTGGCCTTGTTCATGCTGGAGGGGTTCTCTCTGGGCGTCCTGGGAACGCTCATCGGTTGCGGGGTGGGCATGCTGCTGATCTTCATCCTGAACCTGGCTCACATTACCTTCAATTTTGGACAGCAGCAAGGGCTGCTCCTGGAGGCTTCGATCCGCCCCGGGGCGCTGTTGTCGATTTGCGGAATTGTCATCATCGTCTCGGTTCTTGCCAGTCTGCAGCCAGCCTTCAAGGCCTCGCGCATGGAACCGATTACCGCCCTGCGGCATGTTTAGCTGAAAGGAAAAACCATGAAGATGAAATTTGCATTATCTGTTCTGTTGCTCCTGTTGATGGCGTCCCCGGCGTTTGCCCTGGATGGCACGGCGCTGCTCAAGCAGGTGGACCGGAACCTGAACCCCGAATCCTACGAGATGTATCGGAAACTGATCAACGTGGAGCCCGATGGCCGGAAGAAGGAATTTACCCTCTTTTCCGTGAAAAAGGGTGCCGACAAGATCGCCGCCGTGTTTCTCGCCCCGGCCAGTGAAAAGGGGCGCAGTACCCTGCGTCTCGGCGACAACATGTGGCTGTATATCCCCAACGTGGGGAAACCGATCCGCATCACGAGCCTCCAATCCGTTGTCGGCGGGGTTTTCAACAATGCCGATATCCTGAATCTGGATTACGCCGTGGAATACGATGTCGCCCGCGTGGAAGATGCAGGGAATGAGCATCTCCTTTACCTCAAGGCCAAGACCCGGAGCGTCGCCTACGACCAGATTAAAATGTGGGTGGATAAAGGTAAAAAGCTGCCGACCAAGATCGAGTGCCTCACCGAGGCGAACCTGCTCATCAAGACGATCTATTTCAAGGATCACAAGGATTTCGGCGGCGGGATCGTCCGGCCCGCCGTCATTGAAACGGACAGCCCTCTGTACAAGGGTTACAAGTCCATCATGATCTACGCCAAAATCAAGAAGCGGTCTTTCAAGGATGAGGTCTTCACCCTGACGTATATGCCGAACATCGAGTCGTTGCGGTAAGGGTGGAACAACCGTATGCGGCCGGTCCGATTCAGGAAGGATTTCCCCGTGCAGGCCCTGATCTGGAGCGCAGTCCTGGTGATCGGCATCCTGCTGTTTTGCGTCCCTCTTGTCCGGGGTGAGGAATCCTACACCTTCGACGTTGCGGAAATCGAAAAGAAGCCCTATTCCTTCGGCGGCTATGTGGAATTCCGCCCTGTCCTGAATATCCTAGACAAGGATGCCGCCCTCTACCAGCTTCAATATTATTATAAGGACCCGCGATCGAACCTGATGGAATGGAACGGCCGTCTTCAGTTGGAGGGCAGCTATGAAAAGGGTATAGGCCGGGTGTATGTCAAAACGAATACAGACCTGAGCTACTCATCCTTTGCCGACGGCGACGAGCGGTCGGCTTTCTTCGAGGCCTACGGGACCCTGAAGCCGTCGTCGGCCTGGAAGGTGGAAGTGGGAAAAAAGAACCTGAAATGGGGGAAAGGATATGCCTGGAACCCAGTCAATTTCTTTGATCGTGTGAAGGATCCCAATGACCCGGATTTGTCTCTCGAAGGGAACATCATGGTCACGGCGGATTACGTCCGCAGTTTCGACGGCCCGCTGAAAACGCTGGCGATCACCCCGGTCCTGTTTCCTGTTTACGATCACATCAACGACGACTTCGGCATCAACAACCGGCTGAATGTCGCCGCGAAGATTTATCTCCTGTTATTCGACACGGATCTGGATTTCATCTATGCGGCGGACGGCAGCCGCACCGCCCGTTACGGCATGGATTTTTCCCGGAACCTGACAACAAGTTTTGAGATGCACGGAGAGCTGGCCTATATCAAGGACTTTCAAAAGCCGGCGCTGGATGCCGGCGGAATTGTCCGGTCAACGACCGAGGATGCGGTCAGCGGCCTGATCGGCATCCGTCATCTGACGACCTTCGATTTGACCACCATTTTGGAATATTACCACAACGGCACGGGGTTCAGCGCCGATGACATGGAAAACTATTTCCGCTTTATCCGCAGCGGCTATCAGCTCTATCAAACAACGGGGAACGACCAGAAACTTCGCGCCGCCCAGAAGCTTGCTACGGGCGGCTACGGCCGCGCCGGCCCCACGGAAGATTACCTATACCTGAGGCTGAGCCAGAAAGAGCCATGGGACATCCTTTACTTCACGCCCGCCCTGACGGTTATGGTCAATCTTAACGATTGGAGCCACAGCATCACACCGGAGCTGCTCTATACAGGCATCACCAACCTGGAACTCCGGTTCCGCGCGAGTTTCATCCGCGGCTCCCGGGACACGGAATTCGGAGAAAAACAGAACGACTACCGGTTCGAGTTCCGGGTGGGGTATTACTTCTGACGTTGACGCTGGTGTTTCCTTTGGCCTGCTTTATGGCATAATTGGTATGGTTATCTTTCCCGGCTATTCAGAGAAAATGAAGAATGATCATGCTTCTATGGGAAAGTATTTGATTTATCAGCACTAATGATCTAAAGGAAGTGCATAATTATTTTGAAAAGTTGTGTCTATGGATTGTTTGGTACAGAAAGAAGCCAGCTTCTTTCTGTCTATCTTTTAATTTGTAGCGACATACAGATCTATTAAATTTCTTGTTGTGCTAAACAAGGTTTTATGAACAAAAAATTTCCAATTCTGGAATATGACTCAACCCGCATTGCTTTTATCGAGCCTTCAAAGGTCATCGCGCCCCTGGATA
>JAVETB010000045.1:0-21055 GCA_034006265.1 Syntrophus sp. (in: bacteria)
CTGTTTCCGCTGAAGGAATCGGCGACATGGCGGCTTTCCACGGTCTGTGCCTGATCCATCAGGGCCAGCCGGATGTTTCTGATGTCGTAATTGACCACGTATCCGAAAATCAAAAGCTGAATGACCGGGGTAATGATCAGAAGGGGACGGTTACGCTTGTCACGGAACAGCTGAATAAATTCTTTCCGGACCAGTTCCCGGATGCGCAGCCAGCTCATTCTAGATTCCCTCCCTCTTCAGCGCGAAGAAACTCGCAAGGGCCAAAACCAGGAACATGATCAGCAGAACGAGGAAGGAGAACCACAGCTGGGAAAATCCGAGGTTCTTGAGATAAACGCCGTTTAAAATCCTGATATAGTAGGTTGCCGGGACGAATTGAGCCAGAAGCTGCAGGGGCCTGGGCATATTGAGAATCGGAAACACAAAGTTCGACAGCAGCAGGGAGGGTAGATAGGTAACCAGCACGGCGACCTGATTGGCGACGAGCTGCGATTTGAGAACGATGGAGATCAGGAGCCCGAGAGTGAGGGCAACGGCCAGGTAGAGAGCGGAAGCGAGAATCATCAGCCAGAAGCTTGATTTCAAGGTCACGCCGAAGAGGAACTGTCCCATGAGGACGGCGACCAGGACGTCGATCATTCCGATGATGAAGTAGGGAATGGCTTTCCCAGCCAGGAATTCCCCCGTGTTCAGGGGGAGCGACTTGATGGTTTCCAGGGTGCCGTTTTCGTATTCCCTGGCCACAACCAATGAGGTCAGCATGGCGCCGACGATCATGAGGATGACGGCGATGTTCCCGGGGATGATGAAATTCCTGCTCTCCAGGTCTTCGTTGAACCAGACGCGGATCCTCCCTTCAAGGGGGGGGCGGATCGGCTCTCTTCCCTGGCGGTTGAGAAAGTCGTCCAGGAGCCGGCGATTCTGGTTTTCCAGGAAGGCGTTTATGTAGCCCCTGGCGATGCTGGCATAATTCGGATCGCTGCCGTCAAGAATGACCTGGAGCGGGGCCTCGCGATTCCTGGCGAGGCTGTTCGAAAAGTCCGGTGGAATCACGATGGCCAGGAGGGCCTGCCCCTCATCCAGATAGCTGTTGACCTCCCGAGTCCTCCCTGGATGGGCGATGACGTCAAAATAGGAGGAGGAGTCAAGCTTCCGAATCAGGTCCCGGCTGGTGGGGGTTGCATCGTGATCCACGACGATCGTCCGGATGTGGTTGACATCGAGGCTGAGGGCGTAGCCGAACAGGAGGATGAGGAGCAGGGGAAGGGCAAAGGCCAGGTAAAGGCTTCGGACATCACGGAGGAGGTGATAGAATTCCTTGCGGACGACCGCTTCGACCTTTGCCGGATTCATCTCTCCCCCTACCCGGCGATTCCTCCGCCCGGGATGGTGAAAAGGCCACGGCGGATGATCATGACGGATTGGACAATGATTTTTCTGACGTTTCGGGGATCGATGTCCTCCGTCAGACTCATGAAAAAAGGTGGAGTGCCGATGGAAGCGACGGCCACGAAAAGCGGGACGAAACACGGCCGGAAGGGCTTCATAAGGCAATCCTCTTCAAACGCTGTTTACGGAGACCTGAGACCGTGCCCACTATTTCCCGTAGTTCTCCCAGGAAACGAGATGCCAGGGGTAAACCGTAAACGTAAAAAGGCCGGCCTTCACGGCCGGATCATTTTCAGCGATGGAGCGGGCCTCCGCTTCCCCGCCTTCCACTTCTAGCAGGGAGGCCCCGCCGTTGCTGTCCAGGAATGGGCCTGCCATCCGGACTTTTCCCTCAAAATAATGCTTCTGGATGTACTCGCCATGGGGCTTGAGGGGCTGGTCGAAGATGTGGCGTCCCGGAATCCAGGCCGGGCCGGGTTTATAGAGAATCAAAAAGGTTTTTTTCATGATCGAATCCCTCCGGAACATAGTTGTGTGATGCTTCAGAACCAGGAGTTGGACCGGCTCACGCCGCCGGGATTGTGCAGGCAGCGGATCAACGATTCCTTCTTTACGGCGCCTGTTCGCCGCGTCCGGCCATCAGCGCCACAAAGGCGTCATCCAGCGTCGCATCGCTCTTTCCGGGGCAGGCCGACTGGATGATGTTTTCGGGGCTGTCGGCTGCGACGATCCGCCCCTCGTTCAGCATGACGATCTTTTCGCAGTAACGGGCCTCATCCATGTAGTGCGTGGTGATGAAGACCGTGATGCCGTCCCCGGCGAGACGGCGGATAAAATCCCAGAAATGCCGCCGGGTAATGGGATCCACGCCGGCGGTCGGTTCGTCGAGAAAGAGAATCTCCGGATCGTGCAGCAGGGCGCACCCCAGGGAGAGGCGCTGCCGCCAGCCCGGGGGAAGCGTTCGGGTCAAAACATCGCGGACTGCCTGCAGACGTGTTAATTCGAGAACCCAGGCGATTCGCTCCTTCCACCTGCCGGGGGCGACCTTGTAGACGCCGAGATAAAAACGGATGTTCTCGTAGGGCGTCAGATCCTCGTAAAGGGAAAAGCGCTGGGACATGTAGCCGATTGCCTGCTTTACCGTTTCAGGTTGGGAAATGATGTCGCGGCCGGCTACGTATCCCTCTCCCGATGTGGGGGTGAGAATGCCGCAAAGCATGCGGATGGTGGTTGACTTTCCGGAGCCGTTCGGGCCGAGAAAACCGAAAATTTCCCCCCTTTCGACTTCGAAAGAGATCCGGTCAACCGCTGTAAAGGATCCGAAGCGCTTTTCCAGATTTTTTACAACAATGGCCTTATCGCTGGAAGGAGTCATTCCGGAGCTCCTCATCCACTTCCTGTATCCGGGAAATCACCGCCTCTTCCAGGCTGGGAAAGCCGGAGCGCATGGCTTCCGGCGAGGCGGTTTCCAGGATCAGCGCCTGATGCATGATGGCAACCTGGTCGCACTGTTCGCCTTCATCCAGGTAGGCTGTCGAGGTCAGAATGGTCATCCCGTCGTTCTGCATAACCCTCAGCATGTCCCAGAATTCCCGGCGGGAAACGGGGTCAACGCCATTGGTCGGCTCATCGAGAATCAGCACTTTCGGTTCATGAACCAGAACGGAGGCCAGGCCCAGTTTCTGCTTCATTCCTCCCGAAAGCTGGCCCGCCGGACGGTGGGCGAAGGGCAGCAGATGGGAAAAGCCCAGATAGCGCTCTCTTCTCAACTTCGCCTCCGTCCCTCTGATCCCGTACATATCCATGAAAAACCTGAGATTCTCATCAACGGTCAGATCCTGATAGAGACCGAACCGCTGGGGCATGTAACCGATGCGGTCCCGGACCAGCCTCCGGTGGGTCGAAACATCCAGGCCGTCGATGGTAATGGTTCCGGCGGAGGGCTGGATCATGGTGGCGATCATCCGCAGCAGGGAGGTCTTTCCCGCCCCGTCCGATCCAACCAGGCCGAACATGGAACCCGCGGCCACCGAAAGGGAGGCCTCCGAAACCGCAGTCACGGTGTCAAACCGCAGAGAGACCTTTTCAACTCGGATGATCGGGTTATCGGAGCCAGGCATCAGCAGGCATCCCCGCCTTGAGTACGAAATCGGGGTTCGGAAGGGCAACCTTAACGAGATAAACCAGTTTGACTCGCTCCTTGAATGTCTGGATGATCTTCGGAGTAAACTCTCCTTCCGGGGAGATGTAGGAGACTCTGCCCTTGAAGATGCGGTCCGGAAAGGTGTCCACCTTGACATCGACGGCTTGACCCGGCCGCACGTTTCCGATCTCCGTCTCGCTGACGAAGATCTTCAGATCGACGGTGGCAAGATTGGACAGGGTCAGGACTTCCCTCCCGGGAGAGACAACTTCCCCCGGCTCGACATTCCGGCTCAGCAGGATTCCATCGAAAGGGGCCTTCAGGGTCGTGTAGGCCCTCTGGATGTTCACCTCCTCGAGGGTCGCCCGGGCGGCCTCCGCCTGTGAACGGGCGGCCTGGAGCTCCATCCGGGTGGCTTCGATCTTCTGCATTTCACTGCGGGCCTTTCCAAGGACAGCTTCGCCTTCCCTCAGGCCGGCTCGGGCGTTGTCATAGCGAAGCCTTACGGCATCCCGCTCCTTTTCCGAAACCACCCCCCGCGAAAAGAGCTGAGCATACCGCGCATTGTTCCTGGCCGCATCGTTCAGCGTGTATTTCAGGTTATCCACCTGGGCCGCCGCTCTCGCAACATCCTCGGGCAGCGATGTTCTGTGCAGATTGAGGAGAACTTCCAATTGCTTTACGCTGTTTTCGGACCGGTCCAGAGCAGCCCTGGCCTGATCGCGGCGGGCGTTCCATTCCGCCGTATCGAGTTCAACCAGCACCTGGTCCGCCCGGATGGCTTCCCCTTCACGGACGTGCACGACGGCAACCCGGCCCGCGGTCTGAAAGGCGAGTTGGGCGTCCGTGCTTTCAATCGTTCCGGAATAGTAGGCTTCCTGCTGGCTGTTCTGCCGCTGCCCGAAATAGACAAGCAGGCTGGCGGCAACCACAACGACAATGAAGATTGCAGGAATGAGGCGTTTCTTCAGCATGGAACCTCTGGGGATTCTTCCGGCAGACAGGGGGATTGATCGTTCATAAATTCTCCTTGAGAATGGGCGTTTATATAGCACGTCTTGAAACGAACGTCCATGTTATCCTCTCGCCGTTGATCCCCTTTGTGTCAGTCAATTGACATTGGGATTCCGCCGCCTTTGGGATTCCATGCCCGCAGGAAGCGGAAAAGCGTTTTTCCGACCCACGGGCATCTCCGGCCTGCCGGGTAGGGAATGTTCTCAAAGCGTCAATGGAATGGCTTCATGCCGGAACATATGGGGCTGAAGTCCTGGAGAAATTCGTCGGTTCCGTACTGTTCGCCTGAGGGCTTGTCGGGGTTGATTCCCCGCGGACGCCAAGTCCGCCGCGGGGGGATATGCTGAGCCATCCTGCAGCGGGTGAAGGCGGTAACCGGGACCGGTGACGCTGGTATAGCCATTGCTTTGATCCTTTGAGGTTCTTCAATGCGTTGAATGATGGGGGAAATCTGTGATCTGCAGTGCAGCGGTTCCGAAAGCATCCGCAAAAGCGGCCATACCGTCATCTCCGGCTGGAGTTGAGGGATGATGACTTTGCCATGGAGGAACTCTGACAGGATGCTCCGGATTGCCATTCTATGCTTCTGGGTCTTGAGTCTCACCGCCTGGGGGCAGGGTGTCTGCCGGGCGGAGACGGAGCATCAGAACCGCCGGGCCAGGCAGGTTTCATCCTATCAGAAGATGGAGAGCGCCGTTCAGGAAAGGGACAGACTGAAGTCGAAAGGCATCGAGGCCTATTTCAAGGAAGTCGAAATTCCTGGAAAGGGGACCTGGTACCGGGTTTTCGCCGAAGAAAAACAGCCGCAAAACCGGATGCGCCCGCCGGCAAAGGGGAAAAAACGATTACAGAAGGCGGTGAAGCCGGCTCCCGGCGCTTCAAGCACGACGGTCGGGGGGGATGTTGTCCCCATCACCGATCAGAGGGCGGGTGAAAGCGCCCGGGTGGCCAAGGGTGCCGGTTCCGGAATGACGCAGGCCATCTTCAGCAGCAGACTCCTGCCGTCGGAAGACGGCAGAAAACAGGGGGCGCCGGCGGGTTCCAGGGGGGGTGACGCTCCGGCTTCAATCCCAAACAGGCACGGCCCTGCCTGCTCCGAATATGAGGCGGCGAAGGCGGAATTCGATGCCCACCGGTATCAGCAGGCAGCGGGCATGCTGAACGCTCTCCTTTCGAGCCGGAAAAGTGACGCCGCCCTGTACGAGAACAGCCTGCGGCTTCTCGCCGATTGCCTTTATTTTCTTGGTGAAAAGGAGAGCGGGAATTACGGACCGCAGGCCATTGAGTCCTACAGGAATATTCTCCGCCATTACCCGGACCCGCGCGGCGGAAATGATGTGGCGAATTTCCGGCTGGCGGACAGCCTGGAACGGACGGGAGGTTACGAGGAGGCCTACGAGGCCTATTCGAATGTCCTGTCAAAATATCCCGATTCTCCTTACGGGCAGGAAGCGCTCTTTCGGATGGGGAAGATCCTCCATCAAACAAAACGCTTCGCCCATGCCATTGATAAGCTTAAGAAATATTTAACATTATCTCCCGATGGGCCCTCAGCGTTCCAGGCGTCTTTTCTCCTGGGTTATTGCCTGCGGCAGACGAATCAAAGGCCGGAGGGGGGGGGCTGGTATCGGAATGCGCTGAACAAGTGGAATTCCTTTGAGGAGCTCACCACAGATATCCTGCATGATCTGGGGCTCTACCTGTTTTCTCAAGGGGATTACACGGGTTCGGCAAACCTGTTTCTTCTGTGCTTCAACCTCCAGCCGGACAGTGATCAGAGAAAGGGCGCCTTGTACAACCTGGGGAGATCCCACTATTTCGGCGGCCGCTTTTCGACGGCATTGAAAGTATTCAGCCTGCTTCTGGAATCTTATCCGAATACCCAGGAAGCGAATGAAGGGATCCTTTTCATGGCGAACATCGGCGTTATGGATCCGAAGGCGGAGTTCAACGCCTGCATGGCGGGACGGGATTACTTCAAAAATCCCATTGAGACCTACGATTGGATGCGGACAAAATATCCCGGGGGATATCGGGAGGAGTGGCTTTTGTATCAAAAAGGATACGCTTTGTGTAAGTCCGGCCGCTTCAAAGAGTCCCTCGAACTGTACTGCAGGCTTCTCGATGCCTTTCCCCATGGACGTCTGCATCAGGAGAGCAGGGCCTATCTTGTTCTGAATGCAAACCGCCTGATCGAGGAATCCCGGGCGGGGGGAGATTTTCTCGCCGTCGCAGACCTTTATTACCGGATACGCAACAAGGTGCCCCTGTCCGCCGAATCGACGGCCATGTTCTTCCGGATTGGAGACAGCCTGTGGAAAACAGGGCTGAAAGCCGACGCCGTGGCCCTTTTGGACCGCCTGAAGCAAAAGAACAGTCAGGCGATGGAGAAATCAGTTTCGGATCTCATCATGCTGGAGTCCGACCGCAGCCAGGGCGAAATGACCGATGAAAAATGGAATACCCTGCTGGCGGAGCTTGCAAGGAATGGCGGTGGCGAGGCAGATACGGCGAGGCGGAATCTGGCGGATTATTTCTACGGAAAAGGCCGGTACGATAAGGTGATTCCCCTGTATGAAGAACTGCTCAAGGCAAAGGGCCGTGTCGATTTTCTTCCGCTCTCCAGAAATTATGCCCATGCCTTGAGGCATCAAGGGCTCTGCACTTCGGCCATCAGCCGTTATCGGGAGATTTTGGACACGTGCCGCGAGGATCCCCGGAAATGCGACGGGGGGTTTGTTGCTGATGTCTGCGCGGGTATGGGGGATTGCTATTATGAAACCGGCGATTATCAAAACGGTCTGGCCATGTATTCACAGGCCTTTCCGGGGATCAGGCACAGGGAATCGGCGATGTGGGCCCTCTTTCGGATGGGGCAGAGCTACCATAAACTGAACGATGCGGCCATGGCGGGAAAAAGCTTTGCCCAGTTGAAGGAGCAAAGCGGCGATGCCTTCTGGCCGAAAGTCGCGGATTACTGGGTTGCCGACCAGGCGTGGTCCAGGAGCAATCGCGATTATCTAGAGAAGAATTGAACGCGTGGGAGTTGGGTCATGAACGATATTTCTTCCCTTCAGAAATCCTTTGAAGGGTTCAATCAGGCGACTCTGCATATCCAGAAGGCCTTTGCGCGTCTGGAAAAGAAGTTTGAAAGCCTGAACCGTGAATTGGAGGCAAAAAATGAGGAGCTGCTGAGAACGCTTTCCGAGAAGGAGGAGATGAAGGGGTATCTGCAGAACATCTTGGAAAGTTTAACCAACGGTGTCCTTGTGACCAATCTGGAAGATGAAATCCAGGTGTTGAACGCCGCTTCGGAAACTTTTCTGGCAAAGTCCCAGGAGAGCGTTTTTGGGAAACATCTTCGTGTCCTCTTTGAGGATCTTCCTTCGAACGAATGGATGGATATTTTTCTGAACAAATCCTACCCGAAGGGAAGAAGTGCCCGCATGAGCTTCAAAGACCGCCTTCTTGAAGTAACGGGATCGCCGATCAAAGCGGGGGGGCGGAAAATGGGAACCGTCTTTATCCTTCGCGACATCACCCGCATTGAAAAACTGGAAAGCATGGCCAAACGGTCCGAAAAATTTGCAGCCCTGGGTGAAATGGCGGCCAATATCGCCCATGAAATTCGGAACCCCCTGGGAAGCATTGAATTGTACGCCTCGCTTTTATTGAAGGAATTAAAGGGGGACAGGGAAAAGGATCGTATTTCCAGGATTATCTCATCGGTAAAGAAAATGGACAACAAAATATCCAATCTTCTTCTCTTCACAAAAAACCGTAATTTGATTTTGCAGCAGATTCCTCTTCACCTTTTTTTGAACGAGCTTCTTGGATTTTGCGAGCCTATGATCGACCGGGAAAATGTATTGGTCAAAACGGCCTTTTCAGTGGATGAACCCTGGATTGAAGGGGATGTTGAAATGTTGAAACAGGCGTTTTTCAACCTGATCCTCAACGCGCTGCAATCTCTGGATCAAAAGGGGGGAATCCTCTGCTTTGAAACCTGCTCCCCGGACCCCGGCCAGGAGCAGGAGGCTGATGAGCCCTTTATCGAAATCAAGATCGGCGATTCCGGAACCGGCATCGCCGGGGAGGCGCTGCCCAGGATCTTCGACCCCTTCTTTACGACCAGGGAAGAGGGATCGGGGCTGGGGCTGGCCATCGTCCACACCATCATCGAAATGCATCGGGGATACATCCATGTGGAAAGCGCCGAAGGGAAGGGAACGACGGTGCACATTCTCCTGCCGCTAACGGATCGGGGAATGCGCTCCAGGGATCCGGGGGGTGAAGCGACGGCGGATTCCGTCACGAAGGGGATGGACACTTAGAAAGATCCGGGTGGGAAAAGCATGAAAGAAACGCACATACTGGTTGTAGACGACGACACCTCCATGAGAATGGCTCTCTGCGAAACCCTGGAAAGCTGCGGGTACCTTGTCGAGGCTGCGGCCAACGGCAGCGAAGCCCTGGATAAGTTCAGGGCCGGCGCCTTCGAAGCGGTCATTACGGACATGAGAATGCCCGGAATGAGCGGCATGGACGTCTTGAAAAGCATCAAAAAGATCTCTCCGGAGAGTCCTGTGATCCTCATCACCGCTTATGGAACCGTTAACACCGCGGTGGAGGCGATGAAGGAGGGGGCCTCCGATTTCATCATGAAGCCTTTTTCCCTTGAGGACATCGAGTTCGTCGTCAAGAACGTCCTGGCCACTCAGGGCGAGAAGGACGAAAGGGGAGGACGGGCGGAACGAAAAATCCCGGCCGCCGACCGGGAGATCGTCACACAGGACGGTAGAATGCTGGGTATCTTTGAATTCCTCAAAACGGTGGCTAAGAGCAAATCCAGCGTCCTGATCCAGGGGGAGAGCGGAACGGGAAAAGAGCTGTTCGCCCGTTTCCTGTACCGCCACAGCGATCGGAAGCACATGCCCTTTGTGGCGGTCAATTGCGCCGCCATTCCTGAAAATCTTCTGGAAAGTGAAATGTTCGGCTATGAAAAAGGGGCGTTCACCGGGGCGATGCAGCGGAAAATCGGAAAGTTCGAGCTGGCGAACGGGGGGACGCTGCTTCTTGATGAGGTGACCGAAATGAGCCCTCACCTGCAGGCGAAATTGCTGCGGGTCATCCAGGAGAAGGAAATCGACCGGGTAGGTGGAAAGATGCCCTTCCCCATTGACGTACGGATCATCGCCACGACCAATGCCGACATCCGGAAAGCCGTTGAAGAAAAGGCATTTCGGGAGGACCTGTATTATCGGCTCAATGTCATCCCGCTGAAAATTCCGCCCTTGCGGGAGAGGAGGGGCGACATTGAATGTCTTTGCCGTCATTTCCTGGAGAAATACGCCAATCTGAACGGAAGGTCCTTGCCGGTGCTGGCCGACAACACGTTGAAGCGCCTGAACGCCTATGACTGGCCGGGCAATGTCCGGGAACTGGAAAATGTCATTGAACGGGCGGTGCTGGTCTGCCAGGGGGACGTGGTATTGCCGGAGCATCTTTATCTGGAAGATGTCGGATCCGACGACCCACCCCGGGAAAAAATGTCCCGTTTCCGGGAAGAGATTGCCGATGGAATTCCTGAAATCGACTTTTCCAGGGACATGACGATCTGGGAGATGGAAAAGGAACTTATTTTCAACACGCTGGACAAGGTGAAGGGCAACAAAACAAAGGCGGCGGAAATATTGGGCATCAGTGTGAGGACCATGAGAAACAAACTCCAGGAATATTCGTTAAAGGGTTCGGAGTAGCGTTAACCTGGAGCCTTTTCTCCAGGATGGTACATGCCTTGCTTGAATCGTCTCTTAACAAAGGGGAAAAAGATGGATTTTTTATTCAACAAGACCTTCGGGATGTTGTCCGGGATGCTTGGATATCGTTCTTCAAGGAACAAGGTGATTATGTCCAACATTGCCAATATGGACTCTCCGGATTACAGGCCGAAGGATTACGTCTTCAAGAGTAACCTGGACAAGGCCCTGGCCGATGTGAACAGCCTGGCCCTTGCGAAGACGGACAAAAAACATCTGCCGGCCCTTCAGGACGAGATTTCAGACAAGGATTTCAAGGTCGTGGAAACGGGAGACAAGGTGAAGATGGATGATGAAATGTCCTCTCTAGCCGAAAACCACCTGATGTACAATCTGAGCGTTGAAATGCTGGCGCGCAAGTTCAAAGGGTTGAGCACCGTATTGAAGGAGACGAAATAAAATGGATTTTCTGACGTCGTTTCGCATCTGCAGTTCCGGGTTTGCCGCTCAAAGGTCAAAAATGGATGTCATAGCGAGCAATCTGGCCAATGTCTCTACGACCAGCACGCCCGAGGGAGGGCCTTACAGGCGTAAGATCGCCGTGTTCTCTTCGGAGCATGTGAACAAAAAATTCAGCTTCGGAGATAAGTTGAGGGACGCCGTGAAGCAGGTCTCCCTGAAGGAGGTAATCCAGGACAGGGCGGACGCGAGAAAGGTCTACAATCCTTCCCACCCGGATGCCGATGAACAGGGCAATGTGGCTATGCCCAACGTCAATGTCGTAACGGAAATGACGGACATGATCACGGCAAGCAGGGCTTACGAGGCCTGCGTCACAGCCTTTGACGCAACCAAGAACATGGCCCTTAAAACACTGGATATCGGGAAATAACGCCATGCGGGATGAACCCTTTTCCGGTGGATCGCGTCGACGGCAGTTCGATCTGTAGCTGGAGGGCAAGGAAAAGAAAGGCAGCCTGATTTTAAGAGGTGAAGAAATGAACGACTTATCGGTTCAGGGCAAGCTGATGCCGCCGTCCGCTCTTTCGGAGAAGAAGGCCGGGGGAGAAGGGAATGACGGAGCGTCTTCGTTCGGCGATGTCCTCCGCAATACCATACAGGACATCAATAAGCTTCAGCATGACGCTGATGCGGCGATATCCAAGGTGCAGGTGCATGATACGGGCAGCATTCATGAGGCGATGATCGCCCTGGAGAAAGCGAGCATATCCTTCCAGACCATGATGCAGGTCAGAAACAAAATCATAGATGCCTACCAGGAAGTCATGAGGATGCAGGTATGAGTGTTTTTCTGCTTCGGCACATGAAAGGGTAAGTTGTTATCGGCATGCAACCTCTTCTGGGTTTCTTTGAGAAGTTCCGGCTGAGCTTCACGGGGCTGGCGCCGGCAAGGAGATGGTCCATCCTCATTGCGGCTGGAATCACGCTCACCGCTTTAGCGGCGATGATGTATCTGGCCAACCGCACCGAATATAAAGTCCTGTTTTCCCATTTGTCCGGTGAAGACGCATCCGCCATTGTAACAAAACTCAAGGAGAAAAAGCTTCCCTATGAAGTGACCTCATCGGGCGATACGATCCTGGTTCCTCAGGAGAAGGTTTCAGAGCTTCGCCTGGAGCTGGCGGGGTCGGGTTTACCGCAGGGCGGCGGGGTAGGCTTCGAGATCTTCGACCAGAAAAACCTGGGAGTTACGGAATTCGAGCAGCAGATGAATTATCGACGCGCCCTCCAGGGCGAGTTGGCGAGAACCATCAAGGGATTGGATGAAATAGAATCATCTCGTGTCCATATTGCCCTGCCGAAAGAGTCTCTCTTTGTCAGTGAAGAGAAAAAGCCGACCGCTTCCGTCACCCTCAGGATGAAGCCGGGCCGCTCCCTTAGTGCCTCGCAGATCGATGGAATCGTGCATCTGGTGGCGAGCAGTGTGGAGGGTTTAAATGCGGAAGACGTCATTATTGTGGATAATAAAGGCAGCATTTTATCCAAGCTGAAAGGAGAGGCGGGGATTTCCGGCCTGTCCGGTTCACAGATTGAATTTCAGCGCAATCTTGAAAAGGACACGGCCGCCAGGATTCAATCCCTCCTGGAAAATGTTGTCGGGCGGGGCAAGGCCGTCGTTCGAGTGTCTGCTGACCTGGATTTCCGCGTGGCTGAAAAGACGGAAGAATCCTATGATCCGGAATCTCCGGTTGTACGGAGCACCCAGAAGCAGTCCGAGAAAACGGCCAATTCCGGGGCGGCCAATTCGAGCGCGGGGCAGGAGAGGCTGGATGAGATCATCAATTATGAAATCAACAAAACCGTCACCAAAACGGTCATGCCCGTTGGCGAGATCAGGAAGCTCTCCATCGCCGTTCTGGTTGACGGTGTCTACACCAAGGATAAAGAAGGCGCCGAGAGTTATCAGCCCAGGGACAAAAAGGAGATAGAATCCATCGAGAGCCTCGTTCGAACCTCCGCAGGGTTCAACGCCGCCCGGGGCGACCAGGTCGCCGTCACCAATATGCCGTTCAAAAAGCTGGATTCTGAAGAAGGCGACGGCGGGAGTTCCTGGCTTGGAGACGGCCTCGTTCAGCACTCCTCGCTGATCAAATATCTGCTTCTCCTGATCGCCCTGATTCTTGCCTTCTTCTTTGTCATCCGGCCCCTCATCCGGGGCCTGACCGGACAGACTTCCCAGAAGACCGTCGATAACCAGGTGCTTCCGGCGGACATCATTGAATTGAATGGAAGCCCCCCCTCCCTGGGTCTGGTGTCTGCCCCTGAGAAGGAACTGAGCGAAGTGGAATGGACGAGAAGACTGGCCGTGGAGGATTCCAAGGCTTTTGCGGAACTGCTGCGGAACTGGCTTAAATGAAACGCAGGGAATCCATTCAGGAAAAGAGGACGAAAGGGCTCCGTGGAACGAATGATCAGGGCGGTGACAAATGGGAAGCATAACGAATGAAGAAAAGGCTGCCATTCTGGTTTTATCATTGGAGGAAGAATCCGCTTCCGAAGTGATGAAGCATTTAAAGCCCTCGGAAATAAAGCGTCTCGGAAAGTTCATGAGCCGGGTCAGCACCATCTCATCGGATACCATCTCTTCCATTTCCAAAGAATTCTGTTCCCTTGCAAAGGAGAAAGGAAGGCTCATCTCCGTGAGGGACGACTTCACCAGGAACATCGTCATGAAGGCGGTCGGAGAGGTTGAAGCCGAGAATATCCTCAGTGAAGTGGCCAGCATCCGCAGCGATGACAATCCGATCACGGAAAAGCTCCGTGACGTTGACCCCAAGGTCCTGATGGATTTTACAAGGTCGGAGCACCCCCAGACCATTGCGCTGATCCTTGCCCATTTAAAGCCTGAAAAGGCGGCGCAGATTCTGGAAAATTTCACGCCGGAAATGCAGTTTGAAATCACCCGCCGAATGGCCACGCTGAAAAGCGTTCCTCAGGAGTATATCGATGAAATAGCGCAAACCCTGGAAAAGGAGATTGTGTCAGGGGCGACGACCAGCCAGGACATCGGTGGGGTCCGTGTGATGGCCGACATCCTGAACAAGATGAATCGGGCCAGTGAAAATTCCATTCTGACGGCCCTGGAAGATACAGATCCGGAACTGGCGGCCGGCATTCGAAACCTGATGCTTACCTTTGACGATATTCTTCAGCTGGATGATCGCGGATTGCAGGAGATTCTAAGAGAAATCAGCAGTGAGGATATCGGCAAGGCCTTGAAGCTCGTTGATGAGGGGTTAAGGGAAAAGGTGTTCCGCAACATGTCGAAGAGAGGGGCGGAGATGCTGAAGGAGGAGCTTGAAATCATGCCCCCCATCAAGGTCTCGGAGGCGGAGGTGAGCCAGCGGGCGATTATTGAAATTGCGAAGAAGATGGAAGCAGAAGGCCGGATCGTCCTCTCAAGGGGCGACGTGCAGGATGAGTATGTCTAGGCAGACGAGGATCATCAAGTCGCAGAACGTTTCTTATGTTTCTCAACCGACCGGCGGTGCGATGGAATTTATGCCGCTGATGGCACCGGGGAGGGAACCGCGGGAAGAGAAAAGGGGCTCCCCCGAGGAGACAAGGAAGCAGGAAATAGAGACCATACTTCAGCAGGCGAAGCAGCAGATGGATGAGGTCCGGAAGAGCGCCTACGAGCAGGGATATGCTGCCGCACTTTCGGAGGCGTCCGAGGCTCAAAAAAAGGAGATGCTGAGGGTGGAGAGCACCCTGCAGGCCCTTGCAAGAGAGCTCGGAACCTTCAAGGAAAAAAGTCTTGAAACTGCGGAAAGGCAGGTCCTGGATCTGTGCTTTGCAATGGCCGAGATGGTTGTGCACAAGGAGATATCCACCGACCAGAGCGTGATCCTCAACGTCTTAAGAGCGGCCTTTCGCAATATCGTTGAGAGGGAAAACATCAAGGTCAGGCTGAATCCAAGCGATTTCCAATATATGGTGCAAATAAAAAACGATTTCATGAACAGCATGGATGGCTTCAGAAATGTCTTCTTTGAAGAGGATGGAGCCATTGCACGGGGCGGGGCGATGATCGAGACCACTTCGGGGTACGTGGACGCCCGCATCAGCGAACAGCTCAACGAAATAAAGTCCGGGCTTCTGAATCTGCAGGCCCCTTGACCATGCCCCCGATCCGGTTGACTACTTGAACCATGCATCTTGAACCGATACAACGGACGCCCCGGAATCCCTGCCTGGATTTTTCCAGGTACAGGCGTGCTCTGGGCAGAATTTCTCCGATCAAGGTGTATGGCAAGGTGAGTGAAATTGTCGGTCTGGTTGTTGAGGGCAACGGCCCGGCGGCTTCCATCGGAGAGCTCTGCGCCCTCCTGCCCCCTGGACAGAAACCGGTTATTGCCGAAGTGGTGGGTTTTAAAAAGGGTAAGGTGATCCTGATGCCGCTGGAAAACATCCAGGGACTGGGGCCGGGATGCACCATCAAGTCCCTGGGCAGAAAGGCGGCAGTGAAAGTCGGAGAAAGCCTTCTGGGTAGGGTGATCGACGGATCGGGAAGCCCGATCGACAACAAGGGTCCGATTGAGGCGGAAGAAGAGTATCCCCTGTACGCCGAACCCATCAATCCCCTCGTGCGGGGGAGAATCTCCGATCCCATCGATTTCGGCGTAAAGGTGCTCAATGGGATGTTCAGTTGCGGCAAGGGGCAGCGGATGGGGATTTTCGCCGGGTCAGGCGTCGGTAAAAGCGTCCTGATGGGAATGATCGCCCGCAATACCAATGCGGACATCAACGTAATCGGCCTGATCGGCGAGAGGGGCAGGGAGGTCCGCGAGTTTCTGGAAAAGAATCTGGGGAAGGAGGGATTGGCCCGCTCCGTTGTTGTGGTGGCGGCATCGGATATGCACCCGCTCATCCGCATGCGGGCGGCTTATGTAGCAACGACCATATCGGAATACTTCCGGGATCAGGGCCGCAATGTCCTGCTGATGGTGGATTCCTTGACGCGGTTCGCCATGGCCCAGCGGGAAATCGGCCTGTCCGTGGGGGAGCCGCCCACTACGAAGGGGTATACGCCCTCCGTTTTCAGCCTCCTGCCGAAGCTCCTGGAGCGGGCGGGAAAGGTGGAAGGCCGGGGGAGCATCACGGGGTTATACACGATTCTGGTCGAAGGGGATGACTTCAATGAGCCCATTTCCGACACGGCAAGGTCCATTCTGGACGGGCACATCTATCTCTCCCGGGATCTGGCCAGCAGGAACCATTACCCCTGCGTCGATGTTCTCAACAGCGTCAGCCGCGTGATGATCGATATCGTCACTGAAAAGCACAAGAAAGCGGCAAATCAGATTTTGAACATCCTGGCGACCTATAAAAAGGCTGAGGAACTGATCAACATCGGCGCCTATGTTCATGGAAGCAATGCGGAGATCGATTACGCCATCCGCATGATCAATCCGGTCAATGTCTTCCTGAGGCAGGATATTCATGAACGGTTTGATTTTGAAGAAACCATCGGGATGATGGAGAACCTCTTCGCGGCGGAATAGGGGCATTATGTTTAAATTCCCATTGCAGACAGTTCTGGAATATCGGACGATCCTTGAAGAGAGGATACTGATTCGGTTTTCTGAAGCGGTTCGCCGGATGGAAAAGGAGCAAAACCGTCTCGATGTGTTGGTTCAGAAAAGGGCAGACCTCGTCGGCACGCTGAAGGACCTGCAGGAAAGCAGAACATCCGTGGAAAAAATCGCCATTCTGTTCAGGGGGATCGAAAAGTTGCACGAAGAGGAAAAAGGGCAGAGGGAGATCCTTTCCGAGGCATCAGTCGACGTCGAGGCAAAGCGCCAAGACCTTCTGGAGTCCGTCAAGAAAAGAAAAATGCTTGAAACGCTGAGAGAAAAAAATCTGGAAGATTATGAGCGTTCCTTAGCGGACCTTGATCGCAAGGTCATGGATGAAATGGGAATTCTCCGTTTTGATGGAGCCGAGTCATGAAAAAGGCCTTCTATATTCTTCAAGCCTTCATCCTCATGGTTTTTCTTGTCAAAATTGCCACCGTCTGCGGCCTGGTGACGTTTCTGGAGCTTCCACGCGGCTCTGTGCTTTCTGAACGGAGCGCACTGGCGGAGCCGGTGCGCCAGGGATCCTCGGAAGCGGCCGTCAGGGATGTCGTGGATGACGAACTGGCCCCGTCGAGAACTCTGTATACGGCATTGCAGGACCGGCAAAAGGATCTGGACGGCAGGGAAAGCGCCCTCAAGGCCGAAGAGGCGAAGCTGCTGTCGTTGAAGAAAGAAATTGCTGAAAAAATAGACATTCTGCTCAATCTTGAACAGAAGCTCAATTCCGCCATTACGGCAAACAAGGAAGCAGAGGCCAAACGGTACAAGGACCTGGCCAAGGTGTATGAGGCGACCCCGCCGGCGAAAGCGGGGGCCATGATCGAAAAGCTGGATCTCAAAACGGCGGCCGGGATCACCATGCACATGAAGCGTGACAAAGCCGGAGCCATCTGGGGGTTCCTGAATCCGCAGAGAGCGGTTGAGATTACCAGAGAAATCACCATGGCCACGCAGAAGGCTCCGGAATGACCCTTCCGGGAACTGTTGCACAACCGCCCCGGCCGCGTCATGCGGAACCTCCTTCCAACCGGAAAGCCCGGGCCGCCTCTCCTGATCCAAGCCCCTATCCGAGGGGCCCATGTCCCTTTTCTCTTCTCGAATCATTTCCTGGAAACCCCTCGATCCGCCTGTGAAATCGGCAAATCTGTTCAAATTCGTCAAACGTTTCTGATGCTGGAAGGGGATGTTCGGCCGGCCTTGACATTCGGGGGAGGTTTGATATCATCAGGCCGTTTTTACCCAAACTGAAAAATTATTCTACTTCGCGGAATTTATGTCTTTTGCTGGCGATTCGTCATATCGAAGCTGGGTCGAAGTGGACCTGGACGGCTTTACGTGGAACTGGTCGGAACTGCGGCGGCTTGTCGGACCTTCGGTCAAGATTCTTCAGGTGGTCAAGGCGGATGCTTACGGCCATGGAGCCATCGAGATCTCCCATACGGCGCTGAAGAACGGAGCCGCCTGCCTTGGTGTGGCCAATGCCGACGAAGGCGTACAGCTCCGGATCAGCGGGATTACCGCCCCGATCATCATTTTGAGCCCGTCCACGAAGGGGGAGATCCGCGAAATCATCAAATACGGATTGACCCCGTCTCTGTCGGATCTTTTGTTTGCCGGGGAATTCCAGAGCCACCTGGAAAAGGCTGGCGTGGCGGCGCCCGTTCATATCGAGATCGACACGGGAATGGGCCGCGGCGGCATCCTCTGGAACGAAGCCCCCGCCCTGATCAGGAAAATTCTCGCGTTCCCGAATATTGTGGTTGAGGGCCTCTTTACCCATTTTGCTTCCAGCGAGATCTGCGTCAATTCCAACGAACAGCAGGGGACGCTCTTCCTCGCGCTGGTTGAGAAGCTGTCCGCGGAGGGGATTTCGATCCCGATCAAGCACATGGCCAACAGCGGCGGAATTCTCAATTACCCCAGGTTTCATCTGGATATGGTGCGTCCCGGCCTCATGTCCTATGGGATTCATCCGGCGATCCAAACGGAGGGGAAAGCCGACCTCCGTCCCGTCATGAGCTTCAAGACCCGGGTGATTCTCCTCAAGGAATTTCCCAAGGGGTCTGGCATCGGGTATAACCGGACCTACATAACGGATCGTCCGTCCCGGATTGCCACACTTCCCGTAGGGTATGGCGACGGATACGGAATCATCCTTTCCAATCAGGGCGAGGTGCTGATTCGGGGGAGACGTGTGCCTGTCGTCGGAAGGGTTTCCATGGACATGGTCACCATCGATGTGAGTTCTCTTCCAGAGTGCCGGATCGGTGATGAAGCGGTCCTCATGGGGCGGCAGGGCGATGAGGAAATTTCCGCCAGCGACATCGCTTCGCGAATCGGGACCATCAGTTACGACATTCTCTGTACCCTGGGCAAGCGGGCGCCCCGGATTTTTGTGCAGCAGGGTCGAGCCGAAGCCGTTGAGCCGCGGCTGCGAAGAATCTTCATCCCCCAGGAAGAGCGGTCCCTGGCGCGGATCGACGGGATGATCCGCCAGTGCTTCCAGGTCAGGGCGCGAAGCGAGGAACTGGGGGACGCCATTTTTTATGAAATGTTTGAGGCGCTCTTCGGCAAAAATGACCGGCCGTTGGAGCTGCGGACGAATTTTCGCTATGACATCACCTTATCCGAACCCGGGGGTGAACAGGCCGGGGGAATGGGGCCGGTAGCCGACGAGTTCCGCGTGACAACCCATATCGAATATACCAAGGTCTTCCGGAATCCCGTCTTTCTCATCGGCTGCGCTCTGGATAACGGTCAGCTGTCCGCTTTTTTTGAAGATCCGCTCTGTGAATATCGATGGCTGCTTCAGGATGGCGGCTGCGGCGACCAGGATAAGGATTTCAGGGTGAATCGGGTACGGATCGACCAGGAGGACATTCCGGTCATCCGAAGGGAGAGCACAGGCCGCGGCTATGAAGTCTGGTGCGGCGGCGAGTATCTGAAGGAAAGGATCGGTCGTCAGGTCAGAGTAGAACTGGAGGTTGTCACCCGCTCATCGCGAAGCTGCAGGTTCTTCCCCGTCTACCTTGTCTACCCCACGCGCGGCCTGGAGATTAACTTCCGCTATGAGGGGACGCCCGTTTCCACTGTCCAGGAAATCAGCTTTTTCGCCGGAAAGCATCCCTATCCCGAAATTATCCGGGACCCCGGACGTTGCGTTTCGCTGCGTATCCGTGATGATGAATGGATCTTCCCCAACAGCGGGGTAACCTTTCTCTGGGACTACGATCCATCGAAGTAGCCTGAACACGCATCAACAGGGCTCCTGTTCAGGCCAGAAGAACGCTTCAGCGTAGAAGGGCGGATCAGTTTAAACAGCACAGCACCAAGAATATCTCCGGAATGAAGAGAGGCGCTTTTATGGAAAAGAAAACGGTGGGATTGTTTTTCGGCGGGTTGAGCAACGAGGCTGACATCTCCATCATCTCGGCAAAAAATATCATCAAGGCCTTTGATTACAGCAAATACAACCTGATTCTGGTTTACTGGCACAAAAACAATAAATTCTACGTGCTGGGAGACGCCGAGGAAGCAGATCATCCTTCGGAAGAGCAGGAAATAGCCATGGGCGATTTTTCAAGGCTCTTTGATGTCGCCCTGCCGATCACCCATGGAAAATACGGGGAAGACGGTGCATTGCAGGGGCTATTTGAAATCCAGAAGGTGCCCTATTGCGGATGCCGGGTTTTGAGCTCGAGCTTATGCATGGATAAGGCCGTCTTTAAAACGTTTCTGATCGGCCACGGTATCAGCCAGGTCCCTTTCGACTTTATGGATCTGCGGGGCAGGAAAAAGAGGGATGTCGATCAGTGGGTGGAAAAAATCAAGAGCAGTTTTGAATTGCCGGTTTATATCAAGCCCTCCAACTCCGGTTCGTCCGTTGGAATTACGAAAGTCACCGATTTTAGCGAGCTGAAAAAAGCCGTCAGTGAGGCCGCCCGGCATGACGATAAAATCCTGGCCGAGCAGGGGCTTGTAAATCCGAGAGAGATTGAAGTGGCCGTGCTGGGCAATGAAGAATTGATCATTTCCGAGCCGGGAGAGCTTTTCCTGGGCGGGGCCTTCTATGATTTCGATGAAAAATACAAGAAAAACAGGACTCGGGTCGCCATTCCAGCTGATCTTGAGGCTGACGCCAGGGACGAAATCAAAGGCACAACGGAGAAGGTTTACCATCTGTGCGACTGCAAAGGCTTTGCCCGTGTAGATTACCTCCTGTGCGACGGCAGGATTTATCTGAATGAGATTAATACGCTGCCCGGTTTCACCGATATTTCCATGTTTCCGATGCTGATGAAACGTTCGGGCATCAGCTATAAAAACCTGATATCCAGAATTCTGAAGTTAGCCCTCTGACCATTGTTCCGTGGAAGAAAAATTGCGTTTTGACCCCAGGAACGCATCGCATGGTGCTTCCGGACATGACTTCAGAATCTTTTCTGTCAAGGGACCGGATAAGAGAAGCGGAATCTCTTTATCGACATATTGACAACTTGAAATTTATGCTTATAATTTGACCCAGTAATGTCCGGTTAGAAATTTGCGTAAGCGATTGAGAATTATGGCCATCTTCGTTTTTTGGTTTTGGTGAAAAATAATTTGGATCCAATTGAATATTTTACTTGACAAATCAAGCATTTAGCGGG
>JAVETB010000046.1:0-20666 GCA_034006265.1 Syntrophus sp. (in: bacteria)
GTAAATACGCCGCCGGCCCCCCCTTCTGGAGAGGGATGGGAAGGGGCGCAAGGGAGGAACGATGCGTTTTGACAAATTTACCTTGAAGGTACAGGAAGGCCTGCAGGAGGCCCAGACCCTGGCCGGAAACCACGGCCACCAGGGCATTGATGCGGAGCATCTGCTGCTGGCCCTTCTTGCCCAGCCGGAAGGCATTGTGGGTAATATTCTGAAAAAGCTGGGAGCAGACCCGGCCCGGATCGAACAGGATCTCAAAAAGTCCCTTGAACGGCTCCCCAGGATATCGGGAACCACCCAGCCTTACCTCACTCCGCGACTCAACAGGATTCTGGACAAGGCCATGGAGGAAGCCGCCCATCTCAACGATGAGTATGTCAGCGCGGAGCATGTGCTGGTCGCCCTGGCCGATGAAAAAGAGGGCGACGCACCACGGATTCTGAGCTCGGCCGGGGTGACGCGGGACAACATTTTCAAGGTTCTCGTGGAAATCCGCGGAAATCAAAGGATCACGGACCCCAATCCCGAGGAGAAATATCAGGCCCTGAAGCGCTATTCCAAGGACTTCAACGAGCTGGCCCGCAAGGGGGCCTTTGACCCCGTCATCGGCCGGAACGACGAAATCCGGAGGATTCTGCAGGTCCTTTCCCGGAGGACCAAGAATAACCCCGTTCTGATCGGCGAGCCCGGCGTCGGCAAAACGGCCATTGTCGAGGGGCTGGCGCAGAGGATCGTCAATGGCGACGTTCCGGAAACCCTGAAAAACAAGCGGGTCGTCGGGCTGGATATCGGGGCCCTCGTGGCGGGGGCCAAGTATCGCGGTGAATTTGAAGACCGGCTCAAGGCCGTCCTCAAGGAAGTCACCAGCGCCCAGGGAGAAATCATCCTGTTCATCGACGAAATTCACACGGTCGTCGGCGCGGGGGCGGCGGAAGGCGCCGTCGACGCCTCCAACATGCTCAAGCCGGCCCTTGCGAGGGGCGAGCTGCGCTGTGTCGGGGCAACAACCCTGAACGAGTACCGCAAGCACATGGAGAAGGACCCCGCCCTGGAGCGGCGCTTTCAGCCCATTCTCGTGCGGGAGCCCAGCGTGGAAGACACCATCGCCATTCTCCGGGGGCTGAAGGAGCGCTACGAGATCCATCACGGCGTCCGGATCAAGGACTCCGCTATCGTCGCCGCCGCAACCCTTTCGAACCGGTACATCAGCGACCGCTTTCTGCCCGACAAGGCGGTGGACCTCATTGACGAAGCGGCGTCTCGATTGAGGATCGAACTGGACAGCCTGCCCGCCGAAATCGATGTCCTGGAACGAAAAGCCATCCAGTTGGAAATCGAACGCCAATCCCTGAAGAACGAAACGGACAGTGCGTCCCTGGAAAGGCGGGACAAGATCGACAGGGAGTTGGCCGAGCTCCGCGAGGCCATGGACGGCATGAAAATGCACTGGTCCGAAGAGAAGGAAGTCATCAAGAAGATCCAGACTCTCAAAAGCGATCTTGAGAGCCAGAAAAATGAAGAGCAGGCAGCCATGCGGGAAGGAAATCTCGCCAGGGCGGCGGAAATCCGCTATGGGAAACTGGTGGAGCTGAACCGGGCCCTGGAGGAGGAGCAGAACCGCCTCGAATCGATCCAGAAGGAAAGAAAGATGCTCAAGGAGGAGGTGGACGCCGAGGATGTGGCGGAAGTCGTCGCCAACTGGACCGGAATCCCCGTCGCCCGGATGATGGAAAGCGACGTCCAGAAGCTCATCCACATGGAAGAGCGCCTCGGACAGAGAGTGATCGGCCAGGAGGAAGGCATTCACGCCGTCTCCAGCGCCCTGCGCAGGGCCCGATCCGGTCTTCAGGACCCCAACCGCCCCATCGGCTCCTTCATCTTCCTCGGCCCGACAGGTGTGGGGAAGACCGAGTTGGCCCGGGCTCTGGCGGAATTCATGTTCGACAACGAGCAGGCGATGATCCGCATCGACATGTCGGAATTCATGGAAAAGCACTCCGTCGCGCGTCTGATCGGCGCTCCTCCCGGGTACGTGGGCTACGACGAGGGAGGCTATCTGACGGAAGCCGTCCGCCGGCGCCCCTATTCGGTCCTCCTTTTTGATGAGATCGAAAAGGCCCATCCGGACGTCTTCAACATCCTGCTCCAGATTCTCGATGACGGCCGCCTCACCGATGGTCACGGCCGAACGGTCGATTTCAAGAATACGATCGTCATCCTGACGTCGAACGTGGGCAGCCAGTGGATTCAGGATATCACCCTGCCGCCTGAAGAACGGCGGATGAAGACGATGGAGATCCTGCGAGCCACCTTCAAACCGGAATTTTTGAACCGGATCGATGACATCATCATCTTCCGTTCGCTGACCATGGCGGATATCGACCGGATCATTTCGATCCAGATCGGCCTTCTCCAGAAGCGCCTGGAAGATCGGAAGCTCTTCCTGGAATTGACAGAAAGGGCCAAAAAATATATATCCGAACAGGGATACAGTCCGGTCTACGGCGCCCGGCCGCTGAAGCGGGCCATTCAGAAGCTGCTTCTCGACAATCTTTCGCTGAAGCTCCTGGAGGGCGCCTTTGTCGAAGGCGACTCCATCTTGGCGGACATCGACGATCGGGGCGGCATTGTGTTCTCAAGGAAAGCGGACCATTAGCCTTGCCCTCTCTTTCCATACTTAAGACGACAAAAAAAGGAGTCAAAAAATGAATACCATAAAAACGGCCCTTCTTCTGGGCGCTCTGACGGGGCTGCTCATGTTCATCGGGGGGTTGATCGGCGGGAAGAACGGGATGACGATCGCCTTTGTCCTGGCCATGATCATGAACTTCGGGAGCTACTGGTTTTCAGACAAGCTGGTGCTCAAAATGTACCGCGCACAGGAAGTCTCGGAAAATCAGGCGCCGGAGCTCTATCGGATGGTGCGCGACCTGGCCATGAGGGGAAATCTTCCCATGCCCAGGGTCTACATCATCCCCGGTGAAACGCCCAATGCCTTTGCCACGGGCAGAAACGAGCAGCACGCCGTGGTGGCGGTCACGGAAGGCCTGCTGAAAATCCTGAACCGCGATGAGTTGGAGGGGGTCCTCTCCCACGAACTGACCCACATCAAGAACAAGGACATGCTCATCGGCTCCATCGCGGCCACTCTGGCAGGCGCCATTGTGATGCTGGCCAATATGGCCCAGTGGGCGGCCATGTTCGGCGGCCTGGGCAACCGGGACAGCGAGGAGGGCGGAGGGGGAGGCATCGTGGGATTGATCGCCACAGCCATTCTCGCACCCATTGCCGCTTCGATCATTCAAATGGCCATCTCCAGGTCCCGTGAATACATGGCTGATGAAGGCGGGGCGAAAATTTCCGGGAAGCCCTACGGTCTGGCCGGTGCGCTGGAAAAGCTGTCCCGGGCTTCACAGATCGTCCCCATGAACGCCAATCCCTCAACGGCCCATATGTTTATCGTCAACCCCCTGACCGGGCGGTCCCTCATGAACCTCTTCAGTACCCACCCCCCCATTGAGGAGAGAATCGCCCGGCTCAGAAGCATGAGGCCCGCGTGATCACATCGCGGCATCCGGTTCTGTCGGGCAGGGCCCCTCTCGAAATGAAGGGTGCTATGCTTGAAAAGCTCTTGCGCAGGAGGAGTTTATGGAAGAAGAAAAGCAGGAAAAATCATTTGTTGTAAAGGATAAGCGGATGTTCAACGAATCCGGCGAGCAGCGGACACAGGAAGATCCGAAGCCGGAATCCCCCCCAAAGGCTTCAGGGGGTCCCGAAGCCGGGCCGTCCGGCCGTCAGCCTGAGGAAGAGGATTATCAGCCCCTGCCCGAGATCACGTTTCTGAATTTTATCCTCTCCCTGAGCACTACGGTCCTGTTTCATTTCGGTGATTTTCCCGATCCCGTCACGCGGGAAATCCAGAAAAATCTCCCTGCCGCCAAACAGACCATCGACATCCTGTCCCTGCTCAAGGACAAGACGAAAGGCAATCTCGACGATCATGAAAAATCCCTGCTGGACGAGATTCTCTTCGAACTGAAGATGCGATACGTCAAAGAAACTTCCTGATCATGATGAGAAGATTATCGCCGGCGAAGGTGAATCTCCACCTCCGGGTATTGGGAAAAAGACCGGACGGATATCACGATCTGGCCACGTTGATGCAGAAAATCAGCCTCTACGACGAGCTGGAATTTTTTCCTTCGGACCGGGGCATTTCCCTGCGATGCCCCGGTGTCCCTCTGCCCGAAAATGAAGACAATATCGTTTTTCGGGCCGCAAAAACAATTTTCTCCCGTGCCGGCTTCCGGCCGGGAGTCACCATCACCCTCCACAAGAACATCCCCCTGGCCGCGGGCCTCGGGGGCGGCAGCTCCAACGCCGCCATCACCCTCCTGGCCTTGAACGAACTGTTCCAGTTCAACTTCAGCAACGAAGAATTGAGGGAACTCGGGGCAACCCTCGGCGCCGATGTCCCTTTCTTCCTCTTCCCCGGACCGGCCTGGGCCTTCGGCATCGGCGACCGCCTGGAGGCGGCGCGCGACGTTCCCTCCTTCTGGTTTGTCCTGGTCAATCCCGGCTTCGAAGTCTCGACAAAGGTGATTTATCAAAACCTGAATTTAGGATTGACAAACGAAACAATACATTATAGCATTCCGCGGTTTTTGACCAGAGAAGACATGGCTGCAGGGCTTCACAACGATCTTGAACGCGTGACCTTGAAGATGCATCCGTCCCTGCGGGAGATCAAGGAGCTGCTTCTTTTGAACGGTGCGTCGGGCTCTCTCATGTCCGGCAGCGGGCCGACGGTTTTTGGCCTGTTTGATTCTGAAGATAAGGCTGCGAAAGCAAAATCCGTGCTGAAAAAGTCTAACTCATGGTCTGTTTTTCTCTGCCGCTCGGTCGATTGAAGGTTTTTCATCAAGACGATTCGTAAGCGGGGCTTTTCCCGAATCCGGATCAGAGACGATCCAAAGGGAGCAAGACGAAAGGCGGCGGACAACGTGGGCTTAACGAACATCAGTTGGGGCGTCGTCAAGCGGTAAGACACAAGATTTTGGTTCTTGCATACGGAGGTTCGAATCCTCCCGCCCCAGCCAGTTTTCAATCATTTTTACATCAGGAAGTATCCCATGCTCGAAAGAATAAAGGTTTTTACAGGCAACGCAACCCCCGATCTGGCCGCCAAGATCTGCGACAGTCTGGGGATTCCCCTGGGCAAGGCCAACGTAACCACCTTCAGCGACGGAGAAACAAGGGTGGAGATCAATGAAAATGTCCGGGGTATGGACATTTTCATCATTCAGTCAACCTGCACCCCCGTCAATGTCACGTTGATGGAACTGCTGATCATGATCGACGCCCTGAAAAGGGCTTCGGCAGGCCGCATCACGGCGGTTATTCCCTATTACGGATATGCCAGGCAGGACAGGAAAGTCGCCCCCCGCGCGCCCATATCGGCTAAGCTCGTGGCGGATCTGATTACGACGGCCGGAGCGAACCGCGTGTTATCCCTCGATCTTCACGCCGGACAGATCCAGGGATTTTTCAACATCCCCGTCGACAATCTCTTTGCCTTGCCCGTTCTTCTTACCTACCTCAAGGAACATTACTCGAACAACCTGGTGATCGTTTCCCCTGACGCCGGCGGCGTCGAGCGGGTCCGGGCCTTTGCCCGCCGTTTGGACGCCAGCATCGCCATCATCGACAAGCGCAGGGAAGGACCCAATGAAGCGCAGGTGATGAATATCGTCGGATCCGTGGAAGGGAAGAACGTGGTCATTCTCGATGACATGATCGATACGGCCGGGACCGTCGTCCAGGCGACAAAGGCCCTTCGCCACGCAGGAGCGAATGAAATCTCGGTATGCTGCACCCATCCCGTCCTTTCCGGACCGGCGATGGACAGAATCGAAAGCGCGGAAATCCGTGAAGTCATTGTGACGGATACCATCCCCCTGCAGGAAAGGGCGAAGGCATGCGGCCGGATCAGCGTCCTCTCCGTCGCCGGTCTGCTCAGCGAGGCCGTTCGGAGAATTTATTATAACGATTCCGTAAGTTCACTTTTTATATAGTAGGAGGAGTAGATGGAAGCGCTTGAGTTGAAGGCCACCGTACGCGCGCAGTCCGGTACAGGATCTGCGAAGCGGTTACGGCGAAAAGGATTGATCCCTGCAGTTTTATACGGTCCCGGAGCAGAGACCCTGTCGTTGACGGTAAACGCTTCCGATCTCAGGACGGTAAGAAAAGGTCATGAAGACAACCTGTTCATCAAACTTCTTATCGACGATGCAGGGAAACAGGCGGAAAGAACCTCTCTGATCAAGGAGATTCAGATTGAACCTCTGACGAACAATGTTTTTCATGCGGATTTTTACGCAATCCGCATGGATCACAAGATCACGGTCGATGTTCCTCTCCATTGTGTCGGTCAGCCCGCGGGAATTGAAAACGGCGGGGAGTTGCAGCACCTTCGCAGAGAGGTCAGGCTCTCCTGCCTGCCTTCGGCCCTGCCGGAATTTATTTCTCTGGACATTGCCGGCCTCGATGTGGGCGATTCCATCCTTGTGAAGGATCTCTGTCTGCCGGAAGGCATTCTGTGTATCGACGCGGAGGACATCGCGCTGGTCACCATAACGACGCTCCATGCCGCCAAGCAGGAAGCGCCGGAACAGACGGAAGAGGCTCCCCAGTAAGGCTGCCTGCCCGAAGCAGGAGGCCCTTCTCGACAACTGCGTCGCTGTGAGGTGGTTTTGAAGCTGATTGTGGGACTTGGAAACCCGGGCGACCAATACCGATTTACCCGGCACAATTTCGGATTTCTCGTGCTGGATCAGCTGGCGGAAGATCAGGAAATCAGAATTTCGCAATTCGGGTTTGATGCCTTATGGGGAAAGGGAATTATTGCAGGACAAAGAGTTTTGCTTGCCAAACCCCAGACGTTCATGAATCTGAGTGGGAAATCCGTCAGGAAACTGGCGGATTTTTTTAAGATTGTCGTTGAAGATGTTCTTGTCGTACATGATGATTTGGATCTGCCTTTCGGTACCATCCGACTCAAGGCAGGGGGAGGTCAGGGAGGTCACAAAGGGTTAATATCCATTCATGACTCCCTGGGTGGACCGGAATTCCAACGGGTCAGACTGGGAATTGGAAAGCCGGACCGGAGATCGGCGGTTGAACGCTATGTTCTTCAGCCGTTTACCGAGATCGAATCGCGTCATCTGCCCAAAATGATCAAAACAGCGGCCGATGCGGTCATTGAGGTGATTTCCTCAGGGATCAAGGCGGCGATGAACAGCTACAACGGTTTGGTTATCAACGACTTAATACAGGAGGTTTAATGATGTTTAAGGGAAAATTGGGTTTTTTGTCTTTCTTCATCATTAGCGCCATACTTTTCTTGTTGGCGCCGATGGCCTTCGCAGGAGAAGCCGATATTGTGCTGCCGGATCTGACCACGGTGGTTTTTAATATTTTCGGCTCTTCTGTGGGGGGATTCACAATTCTTAACGTTGGTCTTGTGGTCTGCCTTGTCGGCATGGCCTTCGGGTTGCTGCAGTATACACAGACCAAAAACCTGCCGGCCCACCAGAGTATGCTGGACGTCTCCAACACCATCTGGGAAACCTGCAAAACGTACGTTTTGCAGCAGGGGAAATTCCTCGCTGGTCTCTGGATCCTGATTGCTGCCTGCATTCTTTATTACTTCGTCGGACTCCAGGGTAAAGGCATTGGCGACGTCTCCATCATCCTTGCCGCATCCGTCCTGGGTATTCTCGGTTCTTACGGCGTGGCCTGGTTCGGCATCCGGATCAACACGGTGGCCAATTCCCGGGCAGCTTTTTCGTCCCTCAGCGGAAAGCCCCTCAACATCGTGGACATCTGCCTGAGGTCCGGAATGAGCGTCGGCCTTGTGCTGGTCAGCATCGAGCTTTTCTTCATGCTCGCCATCCTTGCCTACATCCCACCGGCCCTGATCGGACCTGTCTTCATCGGCTTTGCCATCGGCGAGTCCCTCGGCGCCAGCGTCCTGAGAATCTGTGGTGGTATCTTCACCAAAATTGCCGACATCGGTTCCGACCTGATGAAAATCATTTTCCATCTTCCCGAAGACGATCCGAAGAATCCGGGCGTTATCGCCGACTGTACCGGCGACAATGCCGGCGACAGCGTCGGACCCACGGCAGACGGATTTGAAACTTACGGGGTTACCGGCGTCGCCCTGGTCGTCTTCCTTGCCCTGGCCATGGCCGGAAACCCGGAAATGGGAGGCAAGCTGATTATCTGGATCTTCGCCATGCGTATCATGATGGTCATCACGTCCCTCATTTCCTATTTTGTCAATAATGCCGTCAGTAAATCGCTCTTTGGCGACAAGAAGGAATTTAACTTCGAACATCCCCTGACCAACCTGGTCTGGATTACGTCCCTTGTTTCCATTGCCATCACCTTTTTTGCCAGCCATGCCCTGTTGGCGGATATTCCGCCCGTCGGAGGCATCTCCCTCTGGCTTGCCCTTTCCATCATCATCAGTTGCGGTACCATCGCCGGCGCGCTGATTCCCGAGCTGACCAAGGTTTTCACCAGCACGAGTTCCCGGCACTGCGCCGAGGTCATCGATGCCTCCCGTCAGGGTGGTGCGTCCCTGAACATTCTCTCCGGTCTGGTCGCGGGTAATTTCTCCGCTTTCTGGGAGGGACTGGCGATTCTTGTCCTGATGCTGATTGCTTATCTGGTTTCCCAGAGTGCCTCCATCATGATGCTTCTGCCTGAGGCCTTCCAGTTTGCCGCGCCCGTCTTTGCCTTCGGTCTCGTGGCCTTCGGGTTTTTGGGCATGGGTCCGGTCACCATCGCCGTCGACAGCTTCGGCCCGGTTTCAGACAACGCGCAGTCCATCTATGAACTGTCCATGATTGAAAAGCGCCCGGATGCAAAGGACTTTGTGAAGAAGGCTTACGGGAAAGAGCCGGATTTCGCTCTCGCCAAACATTTCCTGGAATCCTGTGACGGAGCGGAAATACCTTCAAGGCAACGGCCAAGCCGGTGTTGATCGGTACCGCCGTCGTCGGCGCCACCACCATGGTCTTCGGCATCATCATTCTGCTGGAAAACCTTTTCGGCGGTGCTATTGCCAAACTGAGCCTTGTTCAGCCCGAAATCATCCTGGGGCTGCTCATGGGCGGCGCCGTCATCTACTGGTTCTGCGGCGCCTCGACACAGGCCGTCGTGACGGGTGCCTATCGCGCCGTTGTGTTCATTAAAGAAAACATCAACCTCGACAAAGAACAGGCGGACATCAAAGACAGCAAGGAAATTGTGAAAATCTGTACGATCTACGCCCAGAAGGGTATGATCAACATCTTCATCGTCATCTTCTTCATGGCGCTGGCGCTTTCCTTCTTCAATCCCTACTTCTTCATCGGTTATCTCATCGGCATCGCCTTCTTCGGTCTGTACCAGGCCATTTTCATGGCCAATGCCGGTGGATGCTGGGACAACGCCAAGAAGATCGTCGAAGTCGACCTGGCGGAAAAGAATACCCCGCTGCATGAAGCCTGCGTCGTGGGTGACACCGTCGGCGACCCCTTCAAGGATACGTCATCCGTTTCCTTGAACCCGGTCATCAAATTTACGACGCTCTTCGGCCTCCTGGCCACGGAGATTGCGGTGACGATGACCAACCCCAACCTAAAAATCGGCTTGGCAAGCTTGTTCTTCCTGATCGCGCTGATCTTCGTCTATCGATCCTTCTACGGGATGAGGATCGCTGAAAAGGGTTAAGTTAACATTACGTTATAAATTTGCAGGCGCTCCCTCATACCGTATATTTGGGAGCGCCTTTTTTTGTGACTTATCGTGGTCAATGTGTTCTTTTTCATTGACACGCCATGACATTTCACCTATTCTCCCACCGCACAAAAGGATTGGTTTGTCCGTCGCTTTTCCCGTTGGGCCAATTCTTCGTAACGGGTAGAGAATGGAGATCAAGGCGTTACCTCCGGTGCATCTGAGACCGGCATCCGGATCTGACGCAAGAATTATACTAAATACTTAAGTCAGGAGGTATTAAAAACGGGATTATGGAATTTTTAGTTAACTATGCTTGGTTATGGGGTCTCCTCGGATTGCTGCTGGCGTTTTTTATTTATAAATACGTCATGTCCTTTCCGCCGGGAGACAAGGTCATGGTGGAGATCATGGAGCGGATTCATGCCGGCGCCATGGTCTTTCTCAAGAGGGAATACAAAATTATTGCCATATTTATTGCCGTCGTATTTGTCCTTCTCTACTTCGGCCTGGATCACAAGATGACCTCCGTGGCCTTCCTGTCCGGAGCCATCTGCTCTCTGATGGCCGGCGTGTTCGGCATGCAGGCGGCGACCCTCTCCAATGCAAGGACCGCAGAAGCGGCCAAGACGCATGGGCAGGCGACAGCCCTGACAGTGGCCTTCTTCGGTGGATCCGTCATGGGTCTTTCCGTGGCGTCCCTTGGTCTGCTCGGTCTCGGCGTCTTCTTCATGCTCTTCGCCGGCACCGACCCTAACGTCATCAACGGTTTTGCCATGGGCGCCTCTTCCATCGCCCTCTTCGCCCGTGTCGGCGGCGGTATCTTCACCAAGACGGCCGATGTGGGCTCCGACCTCGTCGGTAAGGTTGAGGCGGGGATTCCCGAGGACGACCCGAGAAACCCGGGCGTCACGGCGGATAACGTGGGCGACAACGTCGGCGATATCGCAGGCATGGGTGCGGACCTCTTTGAATCCTATGTCGGATCCGTCGTCGCCGCCATTGCCATCGGCGCCACGATGGGGCTGGGTGTGGAAGGAATGGCGATGAAGTGGATGATGCTGCCCATGCTCTTCATCATCGTCGGACTTGCTTCATCGGTCATCGGCATCGGACTTTTCAATATGCTCAAGAACATGAGCCCCCAGTCGGCCCTTAGCAACGGCCTGTATATCGCGGGGATTCTCTTCATCGCGGCCTCCTATTTCGTCGTCAAAGCCGTCACCGCGGACATGACGCCCGAGTATCTGCAGAGCCTGGGCATCAGAGGGTCGCTCGGACCCTTCTGGGCCGTTCTGCTGGGAATTGTCGCCGGGATGCTCATCGGCGCCGTTACGGAATACTACACCGCCCGCGGTCCGATCCGCCGAATCGCCGAAGCCTCACAGACCGGATCGGCAACCACGATCATCAGCGGTTTTGCCGTTGGTCTCGAGAGCGTCGCCGCACCCGTGTTCTTCATCGCCATGGCGATCCTGCTGTCCTACATGGCCTGCGGTCTTTACGGGATCGCCATCGCCGGCGTCGGCATGCTGGGAACGGTTGGAATGACCATGTCCGTGGACAGCTACGGGCCGATTTCCGATAACGCCGGCGGCATCGCCGAACAGGCCCACATGCCGCCCCACGTCCGGGAAATCACCGACGGCCTTGACGCGGTGGGCAACACCACGGCGGCCATCGGCAAAGGATTCGCCATCGGTTCGGCGGCGCTCACGGCCCTGGCCATGTTCGCAGCCGTCAGCCAGACGATGAAGACCTACCCTGGTTTTGAAAATTTCGCCCTCGACTTGACGGAGGCCCATGTCATCACCGGCTTGTTCCTCGGCGCCTTGATCCCCTGCCTGCTGGCAGCCTTGACGATGACGGCCGTCGGTGAGGCCGCCTTTGACATGATCAACGAAATCCGCCGTCAGTTCCGAGAAATCCCCGGTATCATGGAGGGAACGACTCCGCCCGACACAAACAGCTGCGTGGATATCGCCACTACCGCCGCCCTGAAGAGAATGGTTCTTCCCGGTGTTGCGGCTGTCGTCAGCCCCGTTCTGGTCGGAATCTTCATCGGCCCTGAAGCTCTGGGCGGATTCCTCGCCGGCGCTACGCTGACGGGCGTTATCCTGGGCCTACTCATGGCCAATGCCGGCGGCGCCTGGGACAATGCGAAGAAATATATCGAACAGGGCCATTTCGGCGGTAAAGGTTCCGATGCCCACAAAGCAGGCGTTGTGGGCGACACCGTCGGCGATCCCTTCAAGGATACGTCAGGTCCGGCGATGAACATTCTCATCAAGTTGATGTCCGTCGTTTCCCTGGTGACCCTGCCGGCAATCATTGCCATGTACCATATGATCTACGGTTAATTTTTACAGAAAGTTCAGAAGCAAAAAAAGAGGGGGATGCGGTAAACCGCATCCCCCTCTTTTTTTGCCCGGGATAAACATGGGCGGAGAGCCGGGCTCTGAAAATGCTTTTTCAGAAAGGATGCGGGATTTTTGCCATTGCCATATCATGAATTGACAGGATCTCAACGATCCTCTAGAATGAGCTGGAATCGGTTAAAAGGGATGAGTTTTAAGACAGGTCGTACGCCATCAAGGTCAAGCCGGGGAATTTCGATCCGGCAAAGAGGGTTTCAGGTTTATTCTGTCGTTTTTCAGCGTTAGAAAGGAGGAAAACCATGAAGTCAGCAATTATCTTCAGCGGCACAGGTCCCATTCTCATTCTGACAACCTATGAATCATTGACCAACCCGGCCTTTGTCAAGAAGCTGGCAGCGAAAGGCATCAACAAATTTGTCGCCATCGAGCTTCCCGTTGAAAGAGTGAAGTCCGTGTATGCCGGCACTTTTGACATCATCATGGAAGATCTCCACCAGACCGACGATTTGAGGGTGCTCGACTATAACGGGCACAACATCTTCAACGCCTTTTCCGTCAAGGAATGGGGACCGGCCATCCGGTTTGAACCGGATTGAAACAGCTCCCCTGTTTTCGCGCGGATCACTTTCAAAAAAAGCCGGCTGGAATTCCAGCCGGCTTTTGCTTTCTCGACAACGACACCCAATAAGGACGGAACTTTTTTGTTCAGGAAAGACCGCTTTTCTTCTGCTCCCGTATCAGTTTGTAACGCGATATGTTGAGGAGCCTGGCCGCTTCCGTTTTCTTGCCGCGGCTCAGCTCCAGAGCCTTTTTTAGGATTTTTCCCTTGATATTCCGTGTGATCTCCTCCGTCATCGTCGTGTAATCGATGCCTCCTGAGGTCAGATCGGGAAGGAACGTATCCAGAGAAATCTGGTAGCCGCCCCCCTGTGCTGTTTCCCTCATCTCCGCGGGAAGGTTTTCAGGGAGGATGGTCGTACCGAGATTCTGCAGAATCATGACGCGTTCCATGATGTTTTTCAGCTCCCGGACATTGCCCGTCCAGCGATAGGCCAGAAGGATCTGCTCCGCCTCTTTGCTGAATCCCCTGACCTTTTTCCGAAATTTCCTATTGAATTCCTCGACATAATGATGAGCCAGCAGCAGGATGTCCTCCCCCCTCTCCCTCAAGGGCGGCAGGACAACGGGAACAACGCTGATCCGGTAGTAGAGATCCTCGCGGAAGAGGCCCTCCTTCACCATCCTGTTCAGATCCCTGTTCGTGGAAAAAACGAAGCGGACATCCAGGGCGATGTTCTCCGTACCGCCGAGGCGCCGGAGATGGCCCTCCTCCAGGACGCGCAGAAACTTGGCCTGCAGGGGAAAGCTCATGTCTCCGATTTCATCGAGGAGCATCGTGCCCCCGTTGGCATAATCCAGCAGACCGATCTTTTTCTTCCGGGCATCGGTAAAGGCCCCCGCCTCATATCCGAAAAGTTCGCTTTCCAGAAGCGTCCCGGGAATCGCGGCACAATTGACATCCACGAAGGCCTTGGAGTTTCGGTTGCTCTGCCGGTGAATGGCGCGGGCAATCAGCTCCTTTCCCGTGCCGCTTTCCCCCTGAATCAGAACTGGGGTGTTGTGGCCGGCGACTTCCTTGATCACATGAAAGATGCCGTCCATCTTGGCGGATGTCCCGATGATGTTATCGAAGCCCAGCAGGGAATCCTCACGCTCCTTGAGCTTCTCCACCTCCGTTTTCAGGGATTTTGCTTCGCGGGACAAAAGGGAATGCATGATGGCGTTGTCGTAGGCCGTACAGGCATTCTTCACCAGGATATCCAGGACATTGATCTGATCCTCCGTATAGCGGTTTCTCTCCTTCGCAAGATAAAGCGCCCCCCGGAACTTGTCGCCGATGCGCAGCGGAATGGCCAGTTCCGACTCGAACCCGTCGAATATCGGGATGAAGCCGTCTTCGGTAAAGGGGGACTGCTTGACAACGATGGCATTGGAGGAAATGGCCTCGGAAATGATGCTCAGTTCAATCCGTGCATTCCGGATCTGCTCCTCTTCGGTGGTCACCTGATCCCCGCCATGAATCAGAAAACGGTTCTTTTTGTCGTCGATGATATAAAACATGGCCCTGGAGGCGGTGGCAATGTCCATCGCGGCCTTGGTCAGGACTTCCCGGATGTGATTGTCCAGCACATAACTGGAATTCATCTCCGACACCGCCTTCCCCAGAACGGTCAGCTGGCGGATCTTCTCGGCGTTGTTCTCGAAGAGCTGCGCATTGTGGATGATGATGCTCATCTGGTTGGCAAAGGTCAAAAACATGTCCATCATCTCCGGGAAAAAGCTTTTTCTCTGGCGGCACCACGTTGCCGTAATCCCGAAGACCTCGTTGCCGATCTTCAGGGGTGCGCAGAATATGGATCCCCGGTCGTTGATTCTGGTCAGGAGACGATCCGTATCCGTCATACGCGGGTCCGTGGATACATCCTCGATCACCATCGCCTTTCCCGTTTTATAGACCTTGGAGGCGACGCAGTCATCCGCCAGATTGATGGCTGCGGCAAAGGCCCGCTTTGCTTCCTCTGTCTTGTAATTCTTGACAACGCGCGTCTTCAGGAACTGCTGGGAATCGTCGCATGTTCGAATAATCCCCTGGTCAAATCCCAGGGCGTCGACGACATCATCGAGAATCTTCTGCATGATTTCTCCGACGCTCGACGGATTGGTGAGCAGGGACGTGATCCGCAGGAGGGTCTTCAACAGTTTATCCTTATCCTCCAGAGGCATCGATGATGTTAACAGGACATCCACATTTCGTGATGTTGTTACCATGACAATGACTCCACCCCCTGTTAGATTCATGAGTTACCTGGACTTGAAACCGCCCGTCGCATCCGCTCCAATGCGTTTTGACCGTCAAAGGATATCATGATGTCCATCAGAATTCCAAAAAACTTTCATTTCATCCCGCCTTCTCCCGGAGAATCCTCCGCCGGCAGGCCGGCTCACGGGCCGTCCGCCATGGCAGCCCCCGGGGCTTCGTGACCGTGAAATGACCGAACGACAAACGCAGGCGGGAGCAGTTAAAACGCCCTGACGTTTTTTTCGGGAAAGCTTTCGGGTTTTCTTGGGATCGGGAAGACGGTTTTCCCGGGGGGGATTTTCAGCAATCTACCCGGAGGATGGCGTTCCCACGGAGGACTGGCGCCGGAAGATGTCCTGATTTCTCATGAAGGAAGGCGGGATGTGAAAAACCGGCGGGGCTAGCCCTGGTCGTACGCGAAGAACTGCATGGTAAACACCGCCCTGCCCTGGGTCGCAGAGCGAAGATCCGTGGAATAACCGAAAAGGGCCTTCAAGGGAACCCGGGCGCGAATTTCGGAAATCGCTCCCTTGGGCGTGATTTCCTGGACTTCCCCTCTTCGGGCGTTGATGTCTCCGATCACCTCCCCCATAAACTCAGCCGGGGTGATCACACTGACCATCATGACGGGTTCGAGCAGCAGGGGATCGGCTTTATTGAATCCGTCCCTCAATGCGGAGGTTGCTGCAATTTTATAACCGATGGGCGAGGATTCGCCTTCCTTTATCGTGAGTTCGGCCACGCTCACACGCATGTCCACAAGAGGATAGCCGGCAATCACGCCGCTTTGAATCGCCTCCGATATCCCCTCTTCCGTGGCCCGGACATATTCTGCGGGCAGTGCATCCGCTTCGGGAATCCAGTCCGTTTCAACGCCGGCTCCGCGTTCCAGCGGCTGCAGGATCAGGCGGACATGGCCGAAATGCTTCTTGTCGCCCAGCTCTCTTTCGAAATGCCCTTCACTTTCAACTTTTTTCCTGATGGTCTCCCGATAGACCACCCGGGGTTTCCCCACGTTGACCTGGGTGTGAAACTCCCGGCTTAACCGGTCGATAATGACATCGAGGTGCAACTCTCCCATCCCGGATATCACGGTTTGCGCCGTTTCATCGTCGTATTTCACCCGGAGCGTCGGATCTTCATCCATCAGCTTCTGCAAAGCCAGCGACAATTTTTCCTGATCGGCAGGTGTCTTTGCTTCAATGGCCTGTGAAATGACCGGCTCATAAAATTCCATGGATTCGAGCAGGATGGGATGCGCCTCATCGCAGATCGTATCGCCGGTCGCCGTTTCCTTCAACCCCATCACCGCGACGATATCCCCGGCTCCGGCCTGCTCCAGGCGTTCACGCTTGTTGGCGTGCATCTTGAGAAGCCGGGAGGCCTTTTCCTTTCTGTTCTTGCTGGCGTTGTAAAGCTCCTCGCCCGTCTTGATCTGCCCCGAATAAATCCGCAGATAGGTCAGCTTGCGGCCTTCATCCTGCATCACCTTGAAGGCCAGGGCGGCCAGCGGCTCCCTGGTGCTGCTGATTCTCGTTAATTCCTCCCTCGTGACCGGATGAATTCCCGAAACGGGGGGGACATCCTCCGGGGAAGGCAGGAAATCGACCACGGCATCCAGCAGCGGCTGGATCCCCTTATTTCTCAAAGCGGTGCCGCACAGTACGGGAACGAGCCTGACGTCCAGGGTGGCCTTGCGGATTGCCGCATGCAGTTCCTTTTGCGATATATCCTCCCCTCCCAGGTACTTTTCCGCAATGTCGTCATCGAATTCCGCCACCGATTCCAGCATTCGTTCCCGCTGCAGCTCGACTTCCGGCATCAGATCCCCGGGAATGTCGATCGTTTCGTAATGCGCTCCCTTGGAGCTGTCGTCCCAGACGACACACTTTTGTGAAATCAGGTCCACGATCCCCTGGAACTTTTCTTCCTGCCCCCAAGGAATCTGGATGGGGAGGGGAATGGCGCTGAATCGCTCCTTCATCATCTCGATGACCCGGAAATAATCCGCACCGACCCGGTCCATCTTGTTAACGAATGCGATCTTGGGAACACCGTATTTGTCGGCCTGGTGCCAGACGGTTTCGGACTGCGGCTCCACACCCGCCACGGCATCGAACACGATCACGGCCCCGTCCAGTACGCGGAGGCTGCGTTCCACTTCAATGGTGAAATCCACATGACCCGGCGTATCGATGATATGAATTTCGGAGTTTTTCCAATTGCACGTTGTTACAGCCGACGTGATGGTGATCCCCCGCTCCTGCTCCTGAGGCATCCAGTCCATAACGGCCTCTCCGTCATGGACCTCTCCGATCTTGTATGACTTCCCTGTATAGTAGAGGATCCGCTCGCTGACCGTTGTCTTTCCGGCATCGATGTGAGCGATAATCCCGATATTTCGAATTCGTGACAGTCTGGATGTGGGAGGCATCGAAGCACCAATCTTTTCATGGTTTCCCGCCCGCCTTCAGGCAGACGGAAGAAATCATAAAAACAGTCTCTATCGTGAAGTTATCCCAGCTTGAACGGCAAGCTGTTACTGACCCTTTACGTCCTGCGCCAGGTATTCCCTGTTGAAGCTGAAGGGTTGCTTCAGGCTGATATGCCCTTTGAGCGAATCCACTTCCCGGCCCTCGATCAGAATTTTTACCGCCTTGATTTCAGGAATATTGGCCGTGAGAGAATTGGTCAGGGAATACACGGTGGCCATTTCGCTGGCGCTCCCTCCCGGATGGTCCTGGACGAGATTTTTGCTGAAACTGACAAAGATCGTGGAATTCGCTTCAATCTTTGCGCTCTTGAGCGCCACTTCCGGCGGGAAGGTATTCACCTTACCGGTTTTGGAACCATCCAGCAGGGCCCTTACAATCTCCTCCGCCTGCTGAACGGGGGATTCCATTTTAGGAATCAACCGCTTTTCCGACACGAGAAAACGTTCATTGGCATCGGAAAAGTACAGAACGACCGACTGCTTCTCTTTCGACCCCTTCTGATCCGTCCGGCCTCCTATCGGCGGATAGATCACATTAAAAAGCGTCACAAAAAAGAAAATCAGGAATCCGACAACGGCAAGTCCAATTATTGCAAGAATCAGCTTCTGAGTACCCTTTTTCTTCTTCCTGTTCTTGAGCTCTGTGATACGCTTCTGCTTTTTTGTAGCCATAACCGGTAATACCCCGCTGTAACGAAAAAGTTGCCACAATCTAAGGTATTTTCAAGACAGTGTCAAGGGAAGAACCGTAGGAACGATTCCAGAGAACAGACCGGGAACCAGTAAAAGAACAACAGGAATTAATCACATCTATTCATTATTCTATGTGCTTTGAGCCGATGGATTGATCCATCTTCATGGATGCGGATGAGATTCAAGACTTGACGGTGGGAATAAAATCATGCAGGAAGCCCTGACGAAAAATTCACAAATCTCCGAACTCGAAAAAAAACTTCTCCTGCGGAAAAAAATGCAGGACATCACCAACCAGATTCACGCCGCCCAGAATATAAAACAGATCCTTGTCGACCTGAAAGAAGCCATTCTGAATCTCTTCGATGCCTTTTCCATTACGATCTACGTCGTCGACCGGATGAGGAACCAAATCTTTTCCCTGCTGCTTGCCGGAGCCCAGATCCGGGAAATACGGGTGCCCATCAACAACAAAAGCATCTCCGGTTATGTGGCCAATAACGGAAAGACCGTCAACATCGCCGATGCCTACGACGCTTCGGAGCTGAAGCGGATTGATCCCGAGCTGAGCTTCGACATGAGCTGGGACAAGAAGACAGGCTTCCGCACCCGGCAGATTCTCTGCGCCCCCATCTTCCACAGCGGCAATCTTACCGGTGTCATCCAGATCCTGAACAAGAAGGGAAAAGGGAATTTCTCCGAGGAGGAAGAGGGATTTGTCCAGGAAATCGCCGAAGTGCTCGGTGTTGCCTTCTTCAACCAGGAGCGCTATGCCCGGCGGCGGAAGACCCGCTACGATTATCTCATCAGCAGAGACCTGCTGAAGGAAGAGGAGCTGGACAGCGCACTGGAGGAATCCCGGGAACAGAAAGAACCGATGGAATCCTTCCTCATGAAAAAATACGGCATTTCCAAGGAGGACATCGGGAAGTCGCTGGAGGAATTCTATCGCTGCCAATTCATCAAATTCGATGACAAATTCCCGATCCCCGGCGATCTGCTGAAAAACCTCAAGCGGGAATACCTGCTTCGGGAACTGTGGGTTCCCCTGAACAAAAAAGACGGCAACATCCAGGTGATCGTCGATGACCCGAACAACATCATCAAGCGGGACATGATCGAGAGCCTTTTGAAAACCAAGGCTGTAAAGTACGACGTCGCTCTTCCCGAAGACATCATCCGCTACGTCAACCATTTTTTTCAGAGCCCCGCCAACGAGTCCTCCTTTGCCGAACTTCTCGGCAAGCTGGACGACGATGAAGAAAGCCCCGATGAAGACGGTGATGTCGTTTCCGAATCGGACAGCGTGATCATGCAGCTGGTCAACAAGATCATCAATGATGCCTATAACCGCCGCTCTTCCGATATTCATGTTGAACCGAACATCACCAAAAAAAACGTGGAGATCCGCTTTCGCATCGATGGCGACTGCGGCCTCTATCAGACCGTTCCCTTCAGCTACCGGGCGGCGCTGGTGTCCCGGATCAAAATCATGTCGAACCTGGACATCACCGTCAAGCGGATCCCCCAGGACGGGAAAATAAAATTCCGGAATTCGAGCGGGGAAGAGATTGAACTCCGTGTGGCCACCATCCCCACGCAGGGCAGCGTGGAAGACGTTGTCATGCGTATCCTCGCCAAGGGGGAAACGATGCCCCTTGAAGCCATGGGAATGCTCGAGCGCAATTACCAGGAAATGCTCAAGATCCTGGAGAAGCCCTACGGCATGATCCTCGTCGTCGGCCCCACGGGATCGGGAAAGACCACCACGCTCCATGCGGCCCTTCACCACATCAATACCCCGGAGCGGAAGATCTGGACGGCTGAAGATCCCGTTGAAATTACCCAGTACGGATTGCGGCAGGTCCAGGTTCAGCCGAAAATAGGCTTTGATTTCGCGGCGGCCATGCGCGCCTTTCTCCGGGCCGACCCGGACGTGATCATGGTGGGGGAAATGAGGGATTTCGAAACAGCCAAGACGGGCGTCGAAGCCTCCCTGACCGGGCACCTCGTCTTCAGCACCCTTCACACCAACAGCGCCCCGGAAACCATCACCCGGCTGCTCGACATGGGAATAGATCCGCTGAACTTCGCTGATGCCCTGCTGGGCATCCTGGCTCAGCGCCTGGTCCGGACGCTATGCAAAAAATGTAAGGAGGCCTACCACCCCACTCGCCGGGAATACGACGATCTGGCCGAGAGTTACGGGCTGGAAGATTTCGCCAGGCTCAATGTCCCCTATACGGATGATTTCATCCTCTATCGTCCGAAGGGGTGCGATGCCTGCGACCGAACGGGCTACAAGGGGCGGATGGGCATTCATGAATTGCTGATCGGCTCCGATTCGATCAAACGGCTGGTCCAGAAGCACGCCGACATTGAATCTCTGAGAAATGCGGCCATCTCGGAAGGGATGACGACCCTGCTCCAGGACGGCATCCAGAAAGCGATCCAG
>JAVETB010000047.1:0-20620 GCA_034006265.1 Syntrophus sp. (in: bacteria)
AAAAAAGGGAACATTATCAACAAAAATGCCCTGATCATTGCCTTTTCATTCCCCCTGTTGGGATATCTGCTCCAACTGCTGGGAATTCTGAGAGGACATGCGTATATTCTCGTCATGAGCGCCTATGGTGCCGGTGTGGCCTTCGTTATTTATTCATCGCTTCTGCTGTATATCAGGAAGAAGGCCGCCGGCGTGGAGAAGAGAAGGTTGATTTATCTGGCGATAGCCTGTGCCATTGCTGCGGGATTATGCCTGCTGAATCTTGCGGCAGCGCAAACTCTCGAGCTGCCGCCCTTCGCGAATATTCTTCTCGCGGCGCTTCTGTATTTCATCCTGCTGATTATCGCCTATCCCCACCTGACCCGCCTTCACGAACTGATGGCAAAGGCGCTGGTGATCACGATATCGACTCTTCTGGCGACGGGTTGTTTCTATCTTGTCATTTCCCTCTTTACAAAAACGTCGACCATCCCCCTGACGCATATCCTGGTTGCATCCTTTGTCATTGTGATTTCCGTGACACCCCTGAAGGTGATCATGAAGAAGATTTTCAGCTTCTTCTACCCAGGAAGCCAGGATGTCTTTACCTCGCTGTACGCTTTCGACGAACGGCTGGAAAGGGAAAAGTCCATGATGCTCGAGGAGATGGCCCCGGTTTTAGCCCACGAGATCAAAAACCCCCTCGGCTCCATCAAGGGGGCGGCGCAATACCTGGCCACGGAGATCGACAGCGAGGAGAACCGGAGGATCCTCAACGTCATCATCGAGGAAACGGATCGGCTCAACGGCGTGATGTCCCAGTTTTTGACCTACGCGAAGCCCTATAAGTATGAGAAAAAGGAGCAGAGGATCGAACCGGTTCTGGATAAAATCATTTCCCTTGTAGAAGCCAGGAACATTACCGATAGTGTGACGATTAAAAAGGAAATACAGGAAGATCTTCCAGCCCTCAACATGGATTCGGAAAAGATCATGCAGGTGATCCTGAATCTCGTTTTCAACGCAATCGAAGCGATGCCGGAAGGCGGAACCCTGACTCTGGGCGCAAAAAGGTTTGAGAGGGAAAACAGCGAAGGGATCGAAATTCTGGTGAGGGACACGGGTAAAGGCATCGCGAAAGAGGAACTGAAAAATATCTTCAAGCCCTTCTACACCAGCAAGGAGCGGGGCGTCGGGCTTGGGCTGGCGATCTGCAACCGCATCGTGAGAAATCATGGCGGGGTCATCAAGGTGAAATCCATACGGGGGAAGGGGAGTTCTTTCAGAATACAGCTGGAAAACTGACCCCGGTCGATCGAGACGTAAAAAAGTCAGAAGAGAAGAAGAATTGCGGAAATAAGCAGAAAAAAGGAAGAAAATGGAAAAGGTGCTCATCGTGGACGACGAGCTGAACATGCGCGTCGTGCTTCATGCCATGCTGAAGAAAAAGGGATATTCGGTCACCGAAGCCGTGGACGGTGTGGACGCACAGACACGGCTTGAAAAGGAAAGCTTTGATGTTCTGGTCACGGATTTGAAAATGCCGAGACTCAACGGCCTGGGGCTTTTGGAGGACGTTACCTCGAAATACCCGGAAATGCCGGTCATTATCATTACGGCTCATGGAACCATCGAAACGGCAGTGGACGCCCTGAAAAAAGGGGCTTTTGATTACATTACCAAGCCGTTCGACCAGGGGGAATTGATTAACGTCATCGATAAGGCCCTGCGGACACGAAGAAAAAACTGCGACAAGGTTATCCTGGGCGAGGGCGAGATCGACCACTACGGCATTGTCGGGCGCACTGAAAAAATCCGGGAGATCTATGCGACGATCGAGCAGATTGCCGCGACCAGGACGACCATCCTGATAACCGGTGAAACCGGGACAGGGAAGGAACTGATCGCCCGTGCCATTCACAGGGGAAGTTCCAGAAGGAACAACGCCTTCATCAAGATAAACTGCGGCGCCATTGCTGAAAGCCTCATCGAATCGGAATTGTTCGGCTATGAGAAGGGGGCCTTTACGGGGGCGGCAGCGGCTAAACCCGGCAAGTTCGAACTGGCGCATGAGGGGACGATCTTTCTCGATGAAATCGGGGAACTTCCCCGGGACATGCAGGTCAAACTCCTCCAGGTCCTGCAGGACCAGACCTTTGAGCGGGTCGGCGGGGTCAAAACCCTTCATGTGGATGTGAGAATCATCGCGGCCACGAACCGGGATCTACAGAAGGAAATCAAGGAGGGGAATTTCCGCGAGGATCTTTATTATCGGCTGAACGTAGTGCCCATCAAGATGCCTCCGCTGCGGGAGAGGAAAGAGGACATCCCGTCCCTGACCCGATATTTTCTGGATCGCTTCAATGCCAAACTGAACAGGAGCATTCGGGAGATAGTCCCCCAGGTCCTGGATTGTTTTCAAAAATACAGCTGGCCAGGCAACATCCGGGAACTGGAAAACCTGGTCGAACGAATCGTCCTGCTGGCCAAGGATGAAAAAATATCCCTGGAGGATGTTCCCGATGAAATCAAAAACTCGCCGGGTGAGGAAATCCTTGATTCCGAAGAGAAAGATAAAGACCAGTTTGAAACATACCTCTTGCGGGAAATGGAGAATTTTACGGAACGCCTTGTCCTGATGGCCCGCAGTGAAAAGAAGGGGGCATTGGAAGACCATCATGATGAGGCCTTCACGGAGGATCAAAAAAAACCCGGCCCCTATCGCAATTTCATCGAAAATCAAAAGGCGGAAGTGGAAAAACGGATGATCGAGAAGATCCTGGGAGAATGCAGCGGAAACATCACCCACGCCGCCAGGCGTCTCGGTTTCAGCCGAAAAGGTCTGCAGCTCAAGATGTTGAAATATAACCTGAGAAAGAAATAGCCCCCCAGAGATCGATTCAGAATGACATTTCCACCTCCACGGAGGACTTGAATCGCCGATGCGCAAAAGAGAAACACCGGCACCTCTGGAGATCATTTCCAAGATTATTCTACGTCATCAGGATCTCAAAACGACTCAGGTCTATCTTGGAAAAGTCAGTGAATCAGAGGCCATCAGATGGATGGACATCCTTCACGGCATATAAGAGTTGATTAATTCACATTCGAAATCTGGAGTCTTTGGGCTGTTCTATGAAATGTAAAGACTGCCGCAGCAGGAATCAAAAGACTCCGGATTGACGGATTGCTTCCTGTTATCGTTGGGTGGCGGGTTCCCGCAAGTATGCTAACTTTCATGTGGTAATTGTTCATCTCGAAAGCACCCAAACATTTCTGGTGACACAACATCGGTTTAAGTTCATTCAGGAATCGTAAACTTTTTTACAGCTCCATTTCCTCTCAGGCGATCTGGTTCTTATCACCTTGGCAGCTCACCGTGATTCTCACAGCTGTGCTGATTTCTCATCCGGTCTATTCATCGCGCATTTGTTGTGAGTTATAATAATAGTTATTTCCCTCACCACTCCTCTCTGATAGTAAAGATACTTTACACTTTCTGTATATGAAACTAAGTATCTTCAATCATGAGAGTTTATGCCTTTTTTTAATGCTTATTTGCTCTAACATTGTCGGATAAATTTACGAATCGCACACTATAGTCCGTCAATGATCGCATTGTTGTCGGTGCTCGCAAAAAATTATTCATCATTAATATCAATTCATTATGTGGCTATATTGATAGGTCAACAAAGGTATGGAACGGATTATGTCTAGAATAAACTCAGAACGAAGTGACAATTCAACAGGAGGTGTATGGAAATGAAAAAGTTATTGATGGTATTCGTAGTGCTCGGCTTGGTCTCGTTGCTCTTCGCCATTCCAGCGCAGGCCGATTACACCTACGTCACGGGCACGGACGTCGATTCGAACTGGATCGATGATTCCTTCACCGTCAACGGCGGAGCGGCCTACCTGGTCACCACAATTGCTAATGGCTGGCCTGTTCTGCCAGATACGAGCCTGACTACAGGGAAGTACATCTCGTGGGCGGCCGACCAGTCAAATGCGACGCAGGGCAACGTGACGGCACAGCTCTATACCTACGCGTTCAAATTCAACTGGGAAGGCTCGACCACCAGCACGACATTCGACTTCCGATGGCTCTCCGATGACTACCTCACCGACATCAAGCTTAACGGCACGAGTCTCGGCGTCAACAATCTGAGTCAGGAAAATCCGTGGACAACGTCTTATTCACAGAAGGGCGTGAGCGGTACGGTGCAGAGCGGCGTCAACACGATCGAGTTCCTCATCTGGAACAGCGGCGGTTACAGACTCTTGGACTCTGAGACAAAAAGCTACGTTTATGATCCGAACTACACCGGTGTCAGCGGACCGACCGGTATGGCAGCGGACTTCACGGTGCACGGTGAAGCCACGGCGGTGCCGGAGCCGGCGTCGTTGATGCTGCTGGGCATGGGCCTCGCGGGGCTGGCGTTCTGGCGGAAGCGCTAGTTGCAGACACCGGGCTGACGCCCCAGGGAATGAACAAAGGCCACCCCATCGCGGTGGCCTTTGTTTTGTGTACATGAGCCCTTAGGCATGCGTACCCCCGTTTCGACGATGGCCCTGCTGACGCCGGCTGGACGGACTCCGAAGGGGGGACTTTGACGGCAAACATTGTCAGCTTCGGCGCCGTTTACCGGGCCTACGGATGATTTTTGTGCGCAAGCGACGGATCGATCCGGTCGTTTGACGTTCCTCAGGGCGTCGAGCGGCATGGAAGGGTCCCTGACCTCTATGGGCACCTATCTGTCTGCGATCTCGCAGTTGTGCAAGGCGGCGGTACCACAACAATCGAACTTACTGCTTTGCGTCGGCCATTCCTTTTCTTCCCCATTGAGAGCCACTCCGAACAAGAAGTCACCGTTACAAGCAGGATGGCGCGGCATAGGGCAGGCATGCAAATGACTCAAGGCCTTACAACGCCTTCGTCACTGGCCGATGAGATCGTAGCAAATGCTGGACGCGAAATAACATATGTTCAGATACATGCTGATGGAGCGCATCGACGAGAGGTGTGAACACCCGCAGTTGAAATGGAGCATTAACTCTCTTTCCATGCGTAATTCTCCATTCTGACAACAACGCTCCTCCCACCATTAGTAGATGAAACCAAGAGATAGCGACTTCCATTTTTCCCGTGGTTCCTGTGCATCGGCAGGACAAATCTTCTGTACACGCAGCATGTCAATCGGAAATACAAACGTAGCGGTCGATTGTGTCAGAACCGATTCTTTTCGACTATTGTTGATACGGAATGTTATTTATGGGCAGTGACAAGATACATTGAGCAAAATCCTGTAAAATCGGCGTTGGTGACGCGTCCGGAGGACTATCTTTGGTCGAGTTGCCGAGCCAATATCCAGGGGACAAGAAGACGGATTGGTTACAGGTTGGTGGCTTGATGAAAAAGATCGGGAAGCCTACCGGACATTCCTGATTCAAACAGATACGCTGATGGATCAAAAGATCAGGGTGAATACTTCAACTGGGCGTCCTTTGGGAAGCGAAGACTTCCTTTCCTTTCGCGTTGAGCCTCTCCTCCAGGATCAGGAATTGACAACCTCGGGGTCAACAGGCATGAATTAGTACGAGGGTGCCGCCGACGGCAAGGGGATGTCAAAGCAGAAGGCGGTCACCTGTCAGGGATAGATCGAAATGACCGATTACGCGGGAAGCATCGGGGGGCTTTTCTGAGCGGGGCCCCGTCGCTCACGAGCTTCCCATGTCTGCCTGTTTTCCAACAAAGGGAAACGCCCCTTCGAACTTATCGGGATGTTCTTGATTTGAAGAGAAAATTCATGATTGCCTCCGGCAAACTGACGATAAGTCAGAGGCTGCAACTGGCCATTCCGGCCAGGATCCCCATGCCGGTCATCACGGAGACGCCCTGGAAAGAGAAGAATCCGGTCACGGCGTCGATGATGATAAGGAATATCGATGGATGGAAGCCGAACAGGGCGAGGGAACACAGGACCACCGGAACAATCGCCCATTGCGATGGTCCGGTCCATACCCGTTCCAGAAAAATAATGGTCATCAGCATAACCAGGACGAAATAGAAAAGACTGATCAGAATCGACAAGGCCGTATTGATTCCTGAAGAAAAAAGATTGTCCATCATTCTCACCTCGCTTTAAATATAAGTATTGCCCGAGGCTGAGGCAAGATCCCTCAATGAAAGATCGAGAGAAAGGCGTTCGAAATATTTCGATGAGGGTCCTATCGGGAAAAATCGAGGTCAAATCATGTGCGGTCGCTTTGTTCTCTTAACGGATCTGTCTGTTATTTCGGAGTCCTTCGATGTCGAGGAAGTTGTCTGCGACGATCAAAGGGGAAACGATATCTTGAGAGCGGCCACGATAAGTGAGGGAAAGACGGACAGGTAAACTGAGGGACTGCAGCAGGGGTAATATGGGTAATATGGGGACGCTTCCCGTATTTATGTTTGAACCGGTGAGGATCAATGTAGAAATTTTTCATGCCGAGAATCGCCCGTATCATAGCACCCCATTATCCACATCATATAACCCAGCGGGGTAATAACCGAAGTCGATGTCTTTTTGGATGATGAAGACAAAGACAGAACCAGAAGGCGCAGGCGACGTTTTACAGCGCGCCTGACCCACGCACGTTGGGCAGAAAGATTGAGACCCCTTATTTCTGTCTGACAGGCGGGGCACGGAGTCGCAAACTAAAAAATCGGAGGATATGTATGATGAAAAGAGCTGTAGCTGTTGTATTGGTTTTTCTATTTACTGTGTTGGCTACACATGCGATTGCGGCTGAAAAAATGCTATCAGAGGTATCAGCTAAATCAAAAGCGGTAAAAATCTTAATGGGTGATCCGTACGGTAAGAACAAAAAAGAAGTAGAAAAGCATATTAAATCTGTAAAGTTACTAAAGAATGGAACTGAAGATTGCGGCGGTATCAAAACTCCTGTTTATGAAATTCATGTAGTCGTACCAGTCGCAGACATAAAGAATCAAGATACTCCTATTGATGGGAAATTATACATTGATGCAAAAAATGGCAACTTGCAATGCGCCGGCTTACCATATCTTGATTAATGTTCAAGATCTTCCGAGAACCAAGACCTCTCACGTCATAGATGTCGCCGCAGGACCGCCAGGAAGCCAAATCCAGTGCAGATGAAGATGATCGCTGAGGGCAACGGGACGACCGTTGCCGCGAAATCTCTGCCCAGGATTTCATGAGTAGCCGTCGTCGGATGGAAATCATCAAAGAAGAGGTATGTCCCCGGGTCGCCACATACTGCTGAGCCATCGAAACAGGCATCTGTTACGTTTGTGAATCCGTAGGCGGAAGGATTGTTCACCACGGACCGCATCAGTGCGGCCGTATCGTAATACAGCACATCGGAGGGAAGCATGGCCTCAAGTCCGGCATTGAAAGCGTTTGTGATCGCGGTACCCAGGGCGGCATATTCCGGCGACACGGAGTTAAAATAGGGTGTAAGGCCGAGATCCGGCATCCCCGGTGCAAGAATCGTTTCTGCGCCCATTTCTTTCAGTTCCCCGATGATCGCCAGCTCATTTGCCAATGCCCGCGAGACGATCGCAGAAATATCATTCCCATCCATAGGCGAGGGGGCCAGGATGTCGTTCGGCCCCCCCCAAACGACGAAAAGCCCTCCGGACATGTAGGGACCGAGCAACCCTTTTGTTGCGCCATACATCGTCGTCATGCCCGGCAGGTTATATGCGCCGAACTCCGTCACGTTACCGCTGTCTGCGTAATTGCCGACCCCTGTCGTCGCACCGATCCATGCGAAATCGATCAAAGGCGCCCCCAGGAATGAGGCAAGGTATTCCACCGCAACCGGACCGTCTGACCGGCGACCGTCGTAATATGGGAATCCGGGCTGACCGGTCGCATCGAAAAAATTGCCGTTGTCGGACAGGCTATCCCCGTAAACAACTACGGAGCTGTAAGTTTTTGCGTATGCGTCAGTTGTGAACAGGCAAAATATGGCGATTATAACGACAAGGAAACGTTTTGCGTTCATGGTGTATCCTCCCTTCAAACAAAAGCATTATTTGCGGTTCTTGCCGTCACGGGGGCCACGTACAAGACAGACATACCTCTTTTCACCTGCAGGAAAACCTCACCACATCGTTTCCAATTGTCTAATATTCAATATTTTAATCAGTGTTTAGTTGATGATCTCATCGGGGACACATTTTTGTGAAAGAATTCTATGCTGAAATGTTGCTGAAGGTAAGGATAGGAAAAATTTATTTTGATTGCAAGGTGTTTATCCTGATAAAGCAAGCAGGAGGGAGGTTATTATATGTTCAGAACATTGCTGATCAATCCGGGATCCACCAGCAGCGAGATTTCCATTTTTGAAGATGAGCGTGAGGTTAAAAGCGCCAGGATGATCCATCCCGTAGCAGAATTGAGGAAGTATTCAACGATCCTGGATCAGTATCCCTACCGTTGCGCTGCCATCAAGGAACAGCTTCGGCAATGGAATATCCGGAAAGGGGATTTGGCGGCCGTTGTCGGCAGAAGCTTCATAAGCCGCAGGGAAAGCGGCGCCTACGTGGTTAATCAAAAAATGATCGATGATGTTAAATCCATCCTGTCGCGGGTGGAACATGCGGCGGGAATGGGCTGCATGCTTGCCAGGGAAATCGCCGATGAACAAGGCATCCCGGCCTTTGTCGCTCATTGTGCCTCTCAATCTCTCGGTCCTATGGCCAAGGTATCCGGCATTCCCGGAATTCAAAGGCGCGCCGTCTACCATGTGGTGAATATCGAAGGGATTGCAGGACTCGCAGCCCGGGAACTGGATCGGGCAATGGACGACCTGAATCTCATCATCGCTCACCTGGAAGGCGGGATGTCCATTGCGGCCATCGCCGGCGGCAGGCTCGTCGATGTAAGCAACGCCTTCGAGGAGGGACCCTTCACCACGGAACGGAGTGGCGCCCTGCCCGTCGTGTCGCTGGTGGAACTGTGCTTTTCCGGTCAATACACCCGCGAACAGATCCTGAAAATGATCCGGGGCGAAGGGGGGATGGTCGCCTATCTCGGCACCAACAAAATCAGTGACATTGAAAAGCAGGTCCAGGCGGGGAATAAAGAAGCAGGGTTTTACCTGGAGGCCATGTGCTATCAGGTCTCGAAAGAGATCGCCGCCATGGCGTCTGTTCTGAAAGGCAAGGTAGATGCGGTCATCTTGACGGGCAAGATCCTGGAATCCGCCCACGCGGTCAACTGGATCGAAGAGAGGTGCGGCTTTATCGCACCGGTGAAACGGTATCCGGAGCAGGAGGCCCTGGCCTTTGCCCAGGCTGCCTTGACGGTATTGAGGGGTGAGGAGAAAGCTCGGATTTACGAGTGAGAATTCCCTCTGAATTCCAGGATCATTCGAAGAGATTATTCCAGCCCAGGCGGGCGTCCTGCTCCTGCTGGAGGGAAAGCATCCGATTCTGGACTTCCAGGCGCATCCGTTCAAAGTGCTCCGGATCGAGATCCGGGGGGATGAAGATGGGAGCGCCCCAGGAAATATGGATGGTGCTGAAGGGTTTGGGGATCAGGCAGCGGTCCCAGCTGGTTAGAATCCACGCCCGACTGGCGGAGGCGGAGATCGGGAAAATGGGCGCTCCGGATCGCTGGCCCAGGGTGATGAGGCCCGGCTTGATGATTCCCCGTGGTCCGCGGGGACCGTCCACAACATGAACCACCGCGGGATGCTCTGGAAGTTCCTGGATCAGGGAGGAAAGCGCCCCTTGCCCGCCCCTGGAACTCGAGCCTCGAACCGGGTGGAAATTCATGCAGGAAAAAAGCTGAGCAACCAGTTCGCCATCGCGGCTCCGGCTGATCATGACCGAGGGCGAATAGTGCGCAAAACGCGGCGAATAAGGAAGGATCGCTAAAATCCGTTGATGCCAGATAGAGACGATCAACGGCTCATGACGGGAGAGCCGCTGAAGGAGGTGAGCGTCATTCGCGACAGTAAGCCGGCAAAACAGGAAGTAAAAGCGGACCAGGTAATAAAGCCAGCGGATCAGTCCGGAATGAATCGCAAAAAGGGAGATCTTCTTAAACACGGAAACCTCTTACCCATAATATCAATATGCGATGGAATTCAAAGGGCATTCTTCGCAGCGGGGTACCGTCCGGCAATATGTTTTCCCCGTGTTCACAATCAGGGCATGATACTGGTTGTAAAGAGGGACGTCTTTGGGGAGGGACCTCATAACAAGCGCTTGCAGTGCGTCATAGGACATGTCCGAGGCAATCACGCCATGTCGCCGAAAAATCCTCCTGGTATAGGCGTCGATCACAAAAATGGGTTGATTGGCGGCATAGAGCAGGATGCTGTCCGCCGTTTCCTTTCCGATGCCGTTGACGGAAAGCAATTGATCGCGGAGTAGCCATAAATCTTCGGAAAACATCTTTTCCAAATCCCATCCGTAATGAGAATACAGAAAAGAGAGGAAGTTCTTGAGGCGGAACGTTTTAATACGAAAGTAGCCTGCGGGACGAATAAGCTCCTCTAAAATCCGGGAGTCCGTTTCATACAGATATTGAGGCTCCAGCAAGCCGGTCGCCTTCAGATTGTCCAGGGCGCGTTCCACATTGTGCCAGGCGGTGTTTTGAGTGAGGATTGCGCCTACCATCACTTCGAACGGCGTTTCACCGGGCCACCAGTGGAGGTCTCCAAAGTGGCTGTTGAGCTTGTCGTAAATGACGGATAGTACGGACGCTTCGGACATGGATGTTTTTTCAGGGAAAAGTGGGAAAGGCTTATGGCCGAAGGGCGACAAAAAAGGTGGATTGTCCCCGTTTGACCAGGAGAAGGAGATTCTTTTTGGCCTCCTTGCGGGAGATCTCCCTTTGGTAGTCTTTTTTCGAAGCAATTTTTGCGCGATTGACCTGAAGAATTACATCCTGAGGCTGAAGTCCCGCGTCATCGGCCGGGCTTCCCTCGCGAACGTCCGTGATGACCACCCCGGTGCGGCTGGACAATCCCAGGTACTGAGCGATCTCCGGGGTAATGTCATGAACCGTCATGCCGTAACTGTCCCGGGATAAATCGCCTCTGGCCGCCAGTTCCGTCTGGTCCGTACGCTCCGCAACCAGGACGTTTGCCTTCATCAGCCGATTGTCCCGCAAAAATCTGATATCGACATGATCCCCAACTTGAAACTTTGCAACCATCATCAAGAGTTCATGTGAGTTATTGACTTTTCCCCCATTGATTTCAACGATGATATCTCCAGGCTTGATCCCTGCGTTGCTTGCCGGATCCCCCTTGAAGACCTCTGCCACCAGGGCGCCCTGCTGAGCTTTCTGATTCATCGTCTTTGCGATGTCTTCCGTAACATCCTGAACGGAGACGCCCAGCCAGCCGCGAGAGACCTTCCCCTTTGTCTTGAGGTCGGAGAGGATGATTTTGGCTATATTGACAGGGATTGCAAACCCGATCCCCTGTCCCTGGGCGACAATGGCCGTGTTGATTCCAATCACCTTCCCCTCCATGTTGAACAGGGGGCCGCCGCTGTTTCCCGGATTGATCGATGCGTCCGTCTGGATGAAATCATCATAGGGGCCCGCCCCGATGACCCTCCCCTTGGCGCTTACGATCCCCGCCGTGATGGTCTGCTCCAGTCCGAAGGGATTGCCGATCGCCAGCACCCATTCTCCCACGCGAAGTTTATCGGAATCGCCTATTTCAACGACATTCAAACTGCCCGTAGGCTTGATCTTGATCAGGGCGATGTCCGTTTTGGCGTCCTTGCCGATGATTTTTGCCTCATATTCGTTTCCATTGGACAGCTTCACCAGGATTTTATCAGCCTTTTCCACCACATGATTGTTTGTGAAAATGTATCCATCAGAACTGATAATGAACCCGGAACCCAAGCTCCTCTTCTTGAACTCACGCTTGGGAACATCTCCGAAAAACCGTTCAAAAAATTCATCCCCCCAGAAATAACGCTCGAAAGGTGATCCGTTATTGCCGAAGGGTGAGGAAAAGCGGTTCGATCCGGACCGAACCGTCTGGGTTGTCCGGATATTGACCACGGCCGGTTTTAATCGATCGACAAGATCTGCAAAGGAACCGGGCATGCCGGTGTTGTCCGTCGAAGGGACCGCCGATGCGACCTGAACATCAGGGGCCACGGGGGCAAAGGAGGAGCGCAGAACCTCCACCACGGAGATAACAAAAAATGCCACCAGAAAAGCTAACAGAAACATGATGAACGTATTTCTGTTCTTACTTTCCTTTTTCATTAAAACCTCCCGATTTTAAAAATGATTCTGATCTTTTCCGGCTTCTCTAACACAAATGACTGCGAGTTTCTATGAATTTATTTTCCGGGCCGGCAAAGCAGAACCAGCACCCGCTGAACCTTGAAAAAGTTAAATTCCTCCCTTGCCTGTGCGGAAAGGGAGGAATTTTGCAGGAACAGGGACCTGAACGCCCCCTGTCAGCCCAGCCGACCTAATCCTTGAAGATTGCTCCCGTGCTTGCCGACGTGACAAGCCGGGCATAGCGGGCCAGGTAGCCACTCAGGGCCGGCTGCGGTTTCGGCTGCCATTCCCGCCTTCTCCGTTCCAGTTCTTCATCGTCGACGTTAAGGGTCAGGGTCTTCTCCGGGATGTTGATGGCGATGCGATCTCCTTCCCGGATCAGGGCAATGGGGCCGCCTTCGGCAGCTTCCGGGGAAATGTGCCCGATGGCGGCTCCGCGGGTGCCGCCGCTGAAACGGCCGTCCGTCAACAGGGCAACGGAGCTGTCCAGACCCATGCCGGCGATGGCCGAAGTGGGACTCAGCATTTCCCGCATTCCCGGTCCGCCCTTAGGTCCTTCGTAGCGGATGACCACAATATCCCCCGCCGCGATCCTGCCGCCCAGGATCGCGGCAATCGCTTCATCCTCTGAATCAAAGATCCGGGCGGTGCCTTCATTGACCATCATTTCCGGAAGCACCCCGGACTGCTTGACCACGGCGCCGTCGGGGGCAAGGTTGCCCCTGAGAATGGCGATGCCGCCCTCGGGGCGGTAGGCGCGGTTCAGCGGGCGGATCACTTCTTCATTGAGGACCCGGGCCTTTGCCAGGTTTTCTCCGACCGTCTTTCCCGTGACCGTCAGGGCCGTCTCATCGATCACACCCCGGCCGCTGATGACCTTCATGACGGCCTGGATGCCGCCCGCTGCGTCCAAATCCTCGATATGATGGGGGCCGGCCGGGCTGAGGTGGCACAGGTTGGGCGTTTGGGCGCTGACGCTGTTGAAGAGGTCGAGATCCAGGGTGATACCGGCTTCATGGGCGACGGCCGGGATGTGCAGAACCGTATTGGTGGAGCATCCCAGGGCCATGTCCACGGCGAGGGCGTTTTTGAAGGCGTTGAGCGTGGCGATGTCGCGGGGGCGGATGTCCCTGGCGACGAGTTCCATGATCTTCATCCCGGCTTCTTTGGCCAGACGCCGCCGCGCCGCTAAAACCGCCGGAATTGTGCCGTTTCCAGGCAGGCCCAGCCCAAGGGCCTCCGTGACGCAGTTCATGGAATTGGCGGTGAACATGCCGGAGCAGGAGCCGCATCCCGGGCAGGCGCAGTCTTCCAGGGCGTTCAGTTCCTCTTCCGACATCTTGCCCGCCTTGACCGCGCCGACTCCCTCGAAGACGCTGATGAGGTCCACGGACCTTCCCTCCAGGCGTCCCGCCATCATGGGGCCGCCGCTTACGAAGATCGACGGGATGTTGAGGCGCAGGGCGGCCATCAACATTCCGGGAATGATCTTGTCGCAGTTGGGTACGAGGACGAGGCCGTCAAAGGGATGGGCCATGACCATCGCCTCCGTGGAATCGGCGATGAGCTCCCGGCTGGCCAGGGAGTATTTCATCCCCAGGTGGCCCATGGCGATGCCGTCACAGATTCCGATAGCGGGAAATTCTACCGGGGTCCCGCCGGCCATGCGAATCCCCGCTTTGACGTCCTCTACGATCCGATCCAGATGGATGTGGCCGGGAATAATTTCGTTTGCGGCGTTGACAACGCCGATGACGGGGCGCTTAAGCTCTTCGTCGGTATATCCCATGGCCTTGAACAGAGAACGGTGCGGCGCCCGTTCAAGACCTTTCTTCATGATATCGCTGCGCATGGATTTCTCCTTCCGGGAACTGTTTCCCTGAAAAAAAAGGGGATTAACCCGCTGGTCGAGACCGGTTAATCCCCTGCAAAAAAGTTAAGAAGCGACATGTACTTCCCGTTTCTTATTTGACGCCATGATTCAGAATGGGAACTGCTATTTCTTTCGCCGTTCGGGGCGCAGATTGCGCACGGCGGCCCCGGCCTTCCACATTTCGCTGTTATGGATGATTTCCAGTTCTTTCTGCAGCTTTTCCCGATAATCCGGGTCCTGACTGGCCTCGAGTACAATCTGGGTCTCACGGCCGCTCTTCACGCTTTCGTAAAGGGAATCGAAGACGGGGGCGACGGCGTCACGGAAACGGTCCTTCCAGTCCAGGGCCCCTCTCTGAGCGGTGATGCTGCAGTTGGCGTACATCCAGTCCATACCGTTTTCCGCTACGAGACGGATGAGGCTCTGCGTCAGCTCTTCCACGGTTTCGTTGAAGGCTTCGCTGGGGCTGTGGCCATTTTTGCGCAGGACGTTGTACTGGGCCTCCATGACGCCGGCCAGGCAACCCATCAGCACGCCCCGCTCGCCGGTGAGATCGCTGTAGACTTCCTGCTCAAAGGTGGTGGGAAAGAGATAGCCTGAGCCGATGGCGATCCCCACCGCCAGGGTCCGTTCCCGTGCTTTGCCCGTAGCGTCCTGAAAAACGGCATAACTGGAATTGATGCCGCTGCCGTCGAGGAAATTCGACCTCACGGTCGTGCCGGAGCCTTTGGGGGCCACCAGGATGACGTCGATGTCCGCCGGAGGAATCACTCCGGTCTGCTCTTTATAAACGATGGAGAACCCATGGGAAAAGTAAATGGCATTGCCCGGCTGCAGGCAGTTTTTCATCACCGGCCACATTTCCTTCTGGCCTGCGTCGGAGAGAAGGTACTGGACGATGGTGCCCCGTTTGGCCGCCTCTTCCGGGGAAAAAAGTGTTTCTCCAGGGACGAAGCCGTCGGCAACCGCCTTGTCCCAGGCATAGGGCCCCTCGCCGACAAGGACGTTGACCCCGTTGTCACGCATGTTCAGAGATTGGCCCCGTCCCTGAATGCCGTAACCGATAACGGCAACAACCTCATTTTTCAGCACCTGCCGCGCCTTTTCCAACGTGAACTCTTCAGATGTGATAACCTCTTCCACGATACCGCCGAAATCAATTTTTGCCATACATAGCCTCCTTATATTCTGAAACCGGTATTTTTATCATGTTCTTCAAAATGTTCCATAAGACATAGGGGCAATGGCCCATTGCCCCTATGTAAAGAAACGATCTTTATTTCTTCTGCTGAAGCGGGAAAAAGGTTTCCCCCCTTGAGCGTCCAATCCTAGAGTGTGATGCTGCCTGTCCTGGCGAAATCATCAATGCCCAGCTGCTCCAGGGCGGCGAAGGCATTGTCCATATCTTCCTTGCTGCCCGTCAATTCAAGGACGCCATACCCAACGCCGGTTTCTATCACTTCTCCTTTGTATCTGTCAACGATTTCCATGATTTTGTCCTGGTTTTCCCCGGTCATCGGCATGCGGATCAGCATCATCTCGCGAAGGGGAAGCCCCAGGCTGGTCAGATCCGTGACCTGGTGGATATCGACGAGGCGGTTGAGCTGCTTTTCTATTTTTATAATCGTGTCCTGGTCCCCGTGCGTCGTAATGAGAATCTTCGTGATCCGGGGATCTCTCGTGATATTGGCAGTGATGCTGTCGATGTTGAAGCCGCGGCCGCTGAAAGTTCCGGCGATACGGGCCAGCACATCGGGCTTGTTGCTGGCCAGGATTGAAATAACTCTTTCCTTGATGTCCATTTTACAGCAAACCTCTCTTTTGATGAAGTGTTTGGGCGGAAGGCTCACCTTTGATCAGTCAGCCTGCTGCCTCAGATTTCCAAGCTTCATGTCCGTCAGCCCAGCGCCCGGGCTGACCATGGGATAAACCTGCTCTTCCGGCTCCACTTGAAAATCCATCATGACGACCCCGGGGGTTTCCAGTCCCTTTCGCAGGACGTCCTCCACTTCTTCGGGCTTCGTGGCTCTCAGTCCGACAGCTCCGAAGGCTTCAGCCAGCTTCACGAAATCGAGCGTCTGTTTCATGTGGGTCTGAGAGTAGCGCTTTCCGTAAAACATTTCCTGCCACTGCCGGACCATGCCCAGAAAACTGTTGTTCAGGATGACGACCTTGACAGGCAGGTTGTAGTGAACGGCGGTGGCCAGTTCCTGGATGTTCATCTGGATGCTGCCGTCCCCGGCAATGTCGACAACCGTGCGGTTCGGAAAGGCCACCTGGGCGCCGATGGCCGCGGGAAGACCGAAGCCCATCGTACCCAGCCCACCCGATGAGATGAAGGTGTCCGGGTAATCGAAGTGGTAGAACTGGGCCGCCCACATCTGATTCTGCCCGACTTCCGTCGTGATGATGGCCTGGCCCTTTGTCAGTTCATAGAGCTTTTCAATGACACACTGGGGCTTGATCTTATCGCTGCGGCAGTAACCCAGTGGAACCGCCCTCTTCCACTTTTTGATCTGATCCAGCCATTCGCGGGTCTGATCCTCGGATAGAAGAGCCCGGCCTCCGGCCATCGTGTTGAGGCGCTGCAGGGCTTCCCGGCAGTCGCTGATGATGGAGACATGGGCCTTGACGGTTTTATTGATCGAAACGGGGTCGATGTCGATATGAATAATCCGGGCGTTCGGTGCAAATTCTGCGACCTTGGAGGTGACGCGGTCATCAAAGCGCACGCCGACGGCGATGAGCAGATCGCTGTGGCTGACGGCCATATTGGCGTAATACGTCCCATGCATGCCCAGCATCCCGAGCCAGCGGGGATCCGTTCCCGGAAAGGCTCCCAGCCCCATGAGCGAGGCGGTGACCGGGGCGTTGACCGCATCGACAAAGGTCCGCAGTTCTGAGACGGCCTTTCCCCGAAGGATTCCGCCGCCGACGAAGATGACGGGCCTGCGGGAGGCCTTGATGAGGCTGATGGCTTCTGCGCAGGGGCCATCGATGGATTCCCTGGACGGTTCTGCGGGCAGGTTGACGGCCATGGAAATCTTCTCTTCTTCCAGAGTCGCCTGGAGGATATCTTTGGGAATGTCCACCAGCACGGGGCCGGGGCGTCCGCTTCGGGCGATGTGGAAGGCCTCGCGGATGTTGCGACCCAGATCTTCAACCGTTCGAACGAGGAAATTGTGCTTGGTGCAGGGACGGGTAATCCCGGTGATGTCCACTTCCTGAAACGCGTCCTTGCCGATCATATGGGTCGGAACCTGCCCGGTCAGAATGACCACCGGGATGGAATCCGCATAGGCATTGGCAATCCCCGTCACGGTGTTGGTGGCGCCGGGGCCTGAAGTAACCAGGCAGACGCCGGTTTTCCCCGTTGCGCGGGCGTAACCGTCCGCTGCGTGGACCGCGCCCTGTTCATGGCGGACCAGGTAATGTTGAATTCCTTCCTGCCGGTACATTTCATCGTAGAGATCGATAACGGACCCTCCGGGATAGCCGAAGATGGTGTCCACGCCTTCCGCATGCAAGGCTTTAAATAGGATTTGCGATCCGGTGAGCTTCACAAAAATACCCCCTTATTATCATATATAAATTCTTCGTCCTCGAGGGATCCGGGATGGATTCATTCCGGGTCATTCCTGGGATTGAGCGGGATGGCGATGCACCCCGTCCGATTCATCATCTCGACATCAAACGTCTGAAAGTACTGGAAAACCGCATCATTCTCCGAGCGGTTTCCAGAGGTTTCGATAATATAGTAATCCGGCCGCATGGCCACGATCCTGCATCCCAGGGTGTTTAACGCCTGAAGAACCTCCGCGTGGCGTCCCGGGGTAATCTTCAGACCCAGGAGCATCATTTCCCTCTTGAGAAATCGTTCGCCTGTATAATCCAGAACATCTACAATATCAACCAGTTTATCAAGCTGCTTCTTGATCTTTTCCGTAAAATCCACATCGGCGTTGCTCGTCAAGGTGATCCGTGAAATTTCCGGGTTCGTCGTGGGAGCGACGCAGAGGGTCTTGATGTTGTATCCCCGGCCGCTGAACACTCCTGCAACACGCGACAGCACCCCGGGCTCGTTCTTGACCAGAATCGTAATGGTATGTTCTTCCGTGTTCATGACCTGTTCTTCTCCTCCCTAAAATATCCCCGCCGTATCTCTTTTTTCTGCAAAAGCCTGCGGACCGGGGACGTGGGTCCCCTTCATCCGTTCTCAGTCGCCGACTCCGTGAATCATTGCCGTGTTCGCCTGCCCAGGGGGGATGATCGGGAAGACGTAATCGTTCTCATCCACAACCACCTCCAGCAGGTAGGGACCTTCCGCCCGGGCCAGAGCGGCCAGGGCCGCGTCGGGATTCTCATCCACGGATATTCTGTCCGCCGGGACGCCGAAGCCTTTTGCCACCGCTACCAGATCCACTTGATTGCCCAGTTCGATGGTGTTGAAGCGGCCCTCGTAGAACAGATCCTGAATCTGGCGGATCATCCCGAGGTGGCGATTGTTGAGGACGACGATTTTAACCGGGATCTTGTAATAGCTCAGGGTGGCCAGTTCCTGGATGTTCATGTAGAATCCCCCGTCTCCGCAGATGGCCACAACGGATTTGTCCGGCATGCCGATCTTGGCGCCGATTGCCGCCGGGACGCTGAACCCCATGGTTCCCATGCCGCCGCTGGTGATGAGGCTGCGCGGAGTGCGGGCCTTCCAGGTGCGGAGGGTCCATATCTGGTTCAAGCCCACGTCGGAAACGGCGATGGTTTCTTTCGGCATGGCCTCCTGGATCATGCTGATCAGATGACCCGCCTTTCCGCAACCCTTGAAGGGAAGGCAGAAATCCTTGGCTTCCCGCTCCTGCTGGATGCGCTGCAGCCAGGCGGTCCTGTCTCTCGACTCCACAAGATTCAGAAGGGCCGAAATGGTTTCCCGGATATCGCCCACATACGGAAGTGCCACCTTGACATTCTTCCCGATTGAGGTGGGATCGATGTCAATCTGGGCGATGGTTGCCAGCGGTGCGAATTCATCGATGAGAGACGTGCTGCGATCGGAGAAACGCATGCCGACGGCCAGGATGAAATCGGACTGGTGCACCGTGCTGTTTGCCAGCTCATTGCCGTGGGTGCCGATGAAGCCCAGATCGTAGCCGTTTCCGGAGGCGATCGAACCTACCCCCATCATTGTGGTGGTAAAGGGGATTCCTCCCTTTTCGATCAAGGCGCGCATCAGGTCGCAGGCATTGCTCAGCTTCACACCGCCGCCCATGATGATCACGGGGCGTTCGCTCATATTCAGCGCCCGGGCTATTTTCCCCAGCTGGTCCAGATTCGACGAGACTTTTTCTGCGGCGACCGACGGAGTCTCCTCCGGGGGATCCACCTTTTCACAACGGGAAGCGAGGATGTCTCTGGGCATATCGACCAGCAGCGGCCCGGGCCGGCCGGACCTCGCCAACTGAAAGGCCCGGCGCAGAACCGAAGCCAGGTTGTTTACGTTATTCACCTGATAGCTGTGCTTGGTGATCGGCATCGTAATTCCTACAATGTCCGTTTCCTGAAAAGAATCCCGCCCCATCAGGCTGGTGTTGACCTGGCAAGTCAGAGCGACAACGGGTGTCGAGTCCATGAAGGCGGTTGCGATGCCGGTTACCAGATTGGTGGCGCCCGGTCCTGAAGTGGAGAGGCACACTCCCACTTTCCCGGTGGCACGGGCATACCCATCCGCGGCGTGGGCGGCCGCCTGTTCATGCCGTGTCAGGTAATGACGGATGGGGCTGTCCTTCAGCCGGTCGTGAAGCGGCAGCGAACTTGCCCCGGGATAGCCGAAGATGGCTTCCACCCCTTCCTCCTGGAGGATTTGTAAAACGATATCTGCACCGATGGTGTCCATGATCTTTTGATGCTCCTTTCATTCCTTACAGCTTTCCCGGTAGAGGGACAAAACGGGACAGTCCCCCCGGGGCTTTTTATTTCAAGGAAGTGAATCGTGTCGCGTTCCACGTTTTCTTCAAAGTTTTCTTCAAAGGCATCGCCGCGGTTCAAAAACAAAAGAGCCGCATTTTTATGCAATGCGGCTCTTTTCCAAAAAAATAAGAGCCGCAGATCCTTCCCGGGGCCTGCGGCTCTCAGTTCCTTATGTTATTGTTAAAGAAACCGAGCAGCAGTCCCCCTGCGTACGATGACTACGGTTATAATGCCCAGTATCAGAATAATGTTTTTCAGCATGACACGCGTTCCTTTAAATACTTAAGAAGAAATATGGTTTCCCAATATCAGAAAAAGAAAAATATTGTCAAGTAAATTCTTGAAAATCAGCGGCAATGCTCCCGGCAGGGTCCTGCAGGGTCAAGTCATTCATAGACCTAAATAATGACGATACCAAATAAATAAAACACTTCTGGCTTTCCGGCTTGCTTCATGATATCAAGGAATCATGAATAAGTGTCCCTTGAAGTCGGAGCTGTCC
>JAVETB010000159.1:0-3078 GCA_034006265.1 Syntrophus sp. (in: bacteria)
CGGAAGCCGGGCAAAAGAAATAGCCGCCCGCTTCAGGCAGGAGACGGAAACGGAGTGCCGAAGCGTTTTCCCTCAACAGGGAGGCGATTCCGATGTGGATATCGGGGTCATGCCGAGGCCCGGGGTGAGGCTTACGGCAAAAGAGCGTGTCTGCATGATGGTGGAATTGGAAGATCTCCTGGAAGTCAACCGCGTGGATCTGGTCATACTCCCGGAGGCGGATCCATTTCTCGCGCTGGAGGTGATCCGCGGCGAGCTGCTCTATTCGGAAGACCTGGATCGACAGGCCCGGTATGAACTTTATGTGCTCCGCCGTGCCGGGGACCTTCTGCCCTTCAAACAGCAACGCTTACGCATGATTCTGGGAATTGGGGAGGAATAGATGACAAACGCCCTGATTCGTGCCGCCATTGTTCTGGAAAAAGCGGCATGGATAAACAACATGATTTCTGCTATCCGTAAACTTCCTCTGGCCGACTTTCAGGAATTTATTGCAGATTCTCGCACGCCTGCGGCTGCAGAATCTTATCTTCGACGGGCCTTGGAATCTCTTCTGGATATGGTACGCCATATTCCGGCAAAAGGATTTGCCATTACAGCGCCCGAATACAAGCAGATTGCCGAAATGCTGGTTCAGCAGAGAATCCTTTCCTCCGAAGAAGGCGGTATTCTCCGGCAAATGGCCGGCTATCGGAACCGGATGGTTCATTTCTATGATGAAATATCCTCTGAAGAACTCTATGAAATCTGTACGCAAAATCTCTCCGATATTTCCAGGATATCCGAGACAATCCTCACCTGGCTTCGCGAACATCCGGATAAAGTGGACATGGAGATTTAATTTCAGCCAGGTGCCCGCATAAAACGCCTTATTTTTCATACAGGATGGCTCCGGTCACACCACCTCATACCCCCGGTTTCTCAACACATCCCCCAAAACCTCCCTTGCCCCCGCCTCCCCATGGACCAGCTTGATGGCCTTTGGCTTCTCCGGCATCGATTCCACCCACTCGACCAATTCCTTCTGGTCCGCATGGGCCGAATATCCTCCCAGCACGTGAATTTTTGCCCGGATGGAACAGCGCTCCCCGTCCAGTTCCGCATATCCCCCGGGCTTCCCGGCATATTCCTGAATGAATCGCCCCGGAGTACCGTGGGCCTGGTAGCCCACAAAGACGATGTCGTTTCTGGGGTCTTCGATTCCTTCCTTGAGATGATCCACGATGCGCCCGCCCGTGCACATGCCGCTTCCCGCGAGAATCACCATCGGCCCCGGCGCTTCCAGGAGCTTTCGGTGATCCTTATGGTTGTTCACGGCATAGAGGCGATCGAAATTCAGGGGATGGTCGCCCCGCCTCAATTGGGCCTTGGCTTCCCTGTCCCAGTATGAGGAAAGGCTCGACGCGATCTTCGTCAATTCGAGTCCGAGGGGTGTATCCACCATGACCGGGATGCGCTGAAGTTTTGCCAGCTGGGGGAATTTCTCCTTCAGAACGTCGTCCGTACGGAGCCGATTCAGCTCATAGAGCAGCTCCTGGACTCTTCCCAAGGCGAAAGCCGGGATGAAGACCTTGCCGCCGTCGGAAAAGGCCCGCACAAGGACCTGACCAAGCCGTTCAACGCGGTCCGAACGGCTCTCATGGAGACGGTTCCCGTACGTGGATTCCATGACCAGCAGATCGCAGGCCGGCGGAGGGTCGGGATCGGGAAGAAGGGGCGTGTTCTTTACGCCCAGGTCCCCGGAAAACAGGATGGACGATCGCGGGCATTCCGATTCCAGAAGGACAGAGGCGGAGCCCAGGATGTGCCCCGCCCGGGAGAAGGTAAAACGGAGGCCGTCCTTCAAGGCAAAGGGCTCCCCGTATTCAAAGCCCCAACTGATCTCTTCGATCCTGCGGACCGTTGCCGAGGTCTCCTCTTCCCCCCAATCGGAAAAGCTCAGGGCGTCCCGGAGCATGGGAATCAGGAGGGCCTTGGTCGGGTGGGTGGCGAGGATCTCTCCGCGGAACCCCTTGCGAACAAGCTCCGGCAGCCGCCCGATGTGGTCGATATGGGCGTGGGTCAGAAGGACGTAATGGATCTGCCCGGGGCTGACCGGCCAGTTTTCCATGGAGAGCCCCCGATCTTCCCCCTGCACCATCCCGCAGTCGACAAGAAAATTCTGCCCGCCGGCCTGTACCAGATGGCATGAACCGGTGACACAGTGCTCCCCACCGAGATGGGTTAACTTGAAAGGCGTAAGCATTTTCCCTGAACCTCCTGGTCCTTTTTCTCTACCATTATCTTACAATCTAAGATGATAAAAGGCCTATTGTGCGAAATATTTCTTAAATTTATCTTGATTATAAATAATATTAGAGTAGAATAACCTACCTAAGTCATGGATCTCTTGAATGTAATCAACAAACATTAAAACCCTGTCGGTAACATGGCGTACGCGATATGTCAGGGTTTTTCCTTACAACAGCAAGTTTGGGACCGCGAGTCCCCCTGTTTCATTTAGCACGATGGCGCCGCAATCGATTGAAGGTCGTAACGGTCTGCTGCTGAATGACCGTCAGGTCCTTGCCATCTTTTCTACCTTTTTAACCCGTCGCTTTGACTCTACCCAATTTCCTTGCCAGAAGCGGCATTATTTTTCAGGATTATTTCAGGTGTGAGTATTTTTCGGCATGAATATTGACTCAGGCATGTTTAATAACTGGTTTTTCCTGGAAACACACGCGCTATTTTGAATCGGAAGAACCCGACAGGGTCGGCAGCTCCACCGGATGCCCCGTAAGGCCAAATTTCAATAAACCCTGGACAAGCGATGATGAAAAATTCCCGAATATCCAAGACAGCAGCTTCATCCGATGCCTACTCCCTGTTGTGTCTGCGCGGGCCCCTGCCGCATGCGCAGCGGGAACACAGGCTTGAGCCGTTCAGCGGATCCGCCGCGCAATTATCCGCCAAAGAGAACCCCGCCATACCGGTGCCGGAAAATTTTTTTGATTGCATGCCCATCGGGTGCATGCTCATTGATGAGACGGCGCGCATCATGCAGATCAACCCGGCGGGTGCGGCCCTGCTGGGCAA
>JAVETB010000048.1:0-20601 GCA_034006265.1 Syntrophus sp. (in: bacteria)
CTTCTCTCCCTCTCAAAAATGACGGCCGGCGCCGCCTCCGCCGCTGCTACCTCCGCCGAAACCGCCGAAACCGCCCCCGAAACCCCCAAAGCCTTCAAAATTCCCGTCACCGCCAGCTCTCCGTCGGGCGCCGCTGAGCAAAAGGGGACCGATTTCACGCCCCTTTCGGGTTCCCATCAGGAGGAGGAGAAGAAGAATGAGCAGGATAAGGAACAATGATCCGGCCCCTTCGCTGCGCTGCCCGACCGCGCGGCCGACAGGCCGCCCGACTCCCGGTCGGCCTGTCAGGGTAACCCCGGCTTCTTCCGCCAGGACCCCGGAAATTGCTTCAACGGAGCCGGCAAGCCCACGGCTGTATTCCCCTCGCTTCAGATAGGGAAGAACGTTCTGGTCCAGAATCCCCCCCACGCGCCCATCGGGAAGGACCCCCTCCACTCCGTAACCGGTTTCAATCCAGATCGTTCTCTCCTGCACAACCAGGACAATCAACACCCCCCGGTCTTCCCCCCGCTTCCCTATTCCCCAGGAGGAGTAAAGACGATTGGCATACTCATGGATGTCACGGTCCCCAATCGACGAAAAGGTTACGACAACCACGGCCACCCCTGTCTTCTCAAGGACTTCCCGGGAAAGGGCCTCCGTCCGGGCAACATCTCCGGCAGTCATCACACCGGCAAAATCATTGACGGCTCCCCGCGGCGAGGGAAAGGCATCCTGGGCCCCTGCTGATCCGAGGATGAACAAGACCGTCAGGATTGTCACCAGGGCGACAGGAACACTCCTCAACCAATCCATCCGAATCGTCCGAACCATGTCTGGATTTTTCAAGGCCTTCCCACCCCGGGAAAAAGAGGGCTCAACAAATCATAACCTTCCAAAAATAAGGGGGGATATAACGTTCAATCGGCAGGCTTTGAAGACACGCTGCACCCCTGTGCCCTTTTGTTTAGATCGCTTTCATTCCGGTTATCTATTTTTCATCTCGGACATCAGGGAGTCGAAATGGGTGATGTCGATCACAGGGGAGGTTGTGAAGGAAATGCCTGTCAGCATGCTCAGTGCGGCAGACACCGCCAAGGCCTTCTCAATCGTAGGAAATTCGACGGTAAAGACCAGATCATGAATTCCCAAAACGGCATACATGGAGATCACCCTGCCTCCGTTATGTTCGATGATTTCTACAGACTTCCCTGTCCGCTCCGGCGACATCCCTTCCAAAGAATCCCGGCTGTATTTTCCGAACATCATGAATACAGGCATTCAGCTCCCCCCTTCCTTGATCGCCTGTAGAGAGATTTCCTCATCGGCCTGCTCTCCAGGGAAACGATCGGTCCGCAAAAATGGAAACATCATTCCGCAGTTCCCTGCTTTTCCGCTGAACAGTATAGGCATAAGGCTCCCCCGTGTCAATGAAAGACGGCTCCCGGGTCAAGGTCACGTCAAAGTTCGGCAATTTATTATAAATATCATGCACTTACAGAATAAAGTGCTTTTCGCTCTTTATTCAATAAATACAATGTATTACGAATTTAGATGACTTGCCCTTGGCTCCCGGGTAGGACCCCGTCAAAGTTGGCCAATTCATTTCTAATATCGAGCCCTTGCAGGCAAAGGGACCTTCATCATTATTGTGCAATTAATTCATGGTGTTATGATTGCGAATGACTTGACCCTGGGCTCCCGGGTTGTGGATAGAGCAAGAATGGCGGCCGGATGCGCATTGCCGCGCCTGGCCGCCCCTGGTGTCGGGTCAGAGCCTGGACGTACCTGAGGCCAGGGGAAAAAACGGTGCATGATTGGATGTAAACACGGGGGGATCCCGGAGGAGAATTTCCCGGATCGCCGGATGACGCTTGAATCTTCGATCCAAAAAATGCCGGACGCGGAGTCGATCCCAGCCGAGGGGATGGATAAAATCCAGATACAGAGAAAGATCTCCGGAATAAAAAGCTCGAGTTTGCAGAGATGACGCCTCCTCGCTCCAGGCCGGCAGGTTGAAGACCGCCACATTCAGATAATCGATGCAGTGCGCGTGTTCGGCAACAAAGGAAAGCGTTTTCTCTGCCGATTCCCGGGATTCGGCCGGTGTTCCAAAAAGCAGATACACGTAAGAGGCAATCCCTTCTTTCTTCAGCGTTTTCAAAACTTCCGAGGCCCTGGTCAGAGAGATGCCTTTCGAAAGGGCATCCAGCACGTTCTGATCGCCGGATTCCAGCCCCAGTTTGAGCATGACGCAGCCGGAGCGTTTCAGTGATCGGCAGAACTCCGGATCTCCAAGATGCTCTTCAATTCTCGCAAAGCCATACCAGGGCGCACCCGGCGGCGCCTCGATCACGGCATTGAGCAGAGCCGGGCTGAGGGCGTTGTCCAGAAGGTGGATCAGGGCCGGTCGGTGCCTTTGAACCAGGACCTGGAGCTGAAAAATGGACCGGCCCGCGGGAATCGGCGCATAGGGTTGCCCTTCGGCCTTTTCGGGGCAGAAGGCACAGCGGCGCCAGTAGCAGCCCCGGGAGGCGCTGTAGGGCAGAATAAAACCGGGAGCCAGATACGGATTCTCACGCAAATCCCCGTAATCGGGCAGACAGTCCTCATGGTCCAGCCCGCTTCCCAGAAGTTCGAGAAGCGGCGCCTCGCCTGCCCCGGCAATCATGTCGTCCACGAGTCCGGAAAAGGGGTTCCGCCAATCGGGGGAGCTCATCCAGGAGGTCACCAATCCCCCTCCCAGAACGAGCTTCACGGAAGGATATTCCCGCCGTAGAAACCCCATCATGGCAAAGGTGCATAGCGCCTGACTGAGAAAATTGAGGGAAAAGCCGATTCTCGCCGGAGCAAGGGCTTCCAGCAGTCCCGACAATCGGGCGTGAAAGTAAGGGTAAAAAGGATTGGCTTCCGGAAGGGAAGCGGCGGCAAGCAGGTCGCCACTGCGAAGGGGCGACAGGTCCTTCTCCTCATAGTTGGCCAGGGTCAGATGGGTACCGGCTTTTCTGCCCGCTGAGAATTCCAGGACTCGATTCAGATCCCGGATCGACCGCTGATAGCGATCACGGTTTCGATAGCCCCTCCAATCACCGAGATCCTGAAGGTGATCCTGGAGGTGATTTCGAGCGCGGCAGGTCCAGGTATCCGAAGCTGCGTCAGATGCTGCCTTTTCTGTCAGAAGATACAGCAGTCCCTCCAAATTGGCATCCACCACCGTACAGGTCCGTCCGTGGCTTCTCAGGGCGCCGGCAAGCTTCGCCAGGCCGGCAGGGGATTCACAGGGTTTGACAACAGGGGGGTGAATTAAGAGCATCGTAGGGCTTCTTCAGGAAAACTTTTTTTTCATGGTTTGAACGGGTGTTCCAAATAAAATCGACAGAAGGCCGCGATAACAAGGGCATGATTGATCTCGCCATCCCTGATCAGTCTGGGAATCTCCGACAGAGGCTTCAGGATGACTTCGATATCCTCCTCTTCATCCTGTTGCAGCGCCCCCACCGGATAAACATCCTGGGCCAGAAACGTATGGCAGAGGTTGTTCTGGATGGCCGGATTGGGATAAACAGCCCCTAAAGGGGCGAGCACGCGGTCCGCATAACCCGTTTCCTCGCGGAGCTCCCGTCGCGCAGCTTCTTCCGGAGAATCGGAATCTTCCACAAGCCCGCCGGGAATTTCCAGGGTGACACTGCGGACTCCATGGCGGTACTGCCGGATCAGGACAACTTCTTTTTGGGGCGTGATGGGAATGATATTGACCCAGGGAGACGCCTCCACCACAAAGAAGTCCGAGGGCCGGCCAGTCCGGGGAGAGACGGCGCGATCTTTCCGCAGGGAAAAGAGCCGGCAGAAACGTTCCGGCTCACTTGATAACAGGGTCCAGTCTTTAAGGGGCATCGCTTATGTCACTCCTTTTCTTGCAGTCAACGAGCTTGAACTTGCCAAAGTTTATTCATTTCGTCTATCATGCATTCCAGATTATTTCAATTTTCCCCGGCGACAGAATAACAAGGATCCGGGGATGAGGGAGATTGAGAATGGAGCAGAACAAATGGCGGGTTGCGTATGTGGCTTCAGGAATGACGAATGCCCATATCATAGAGGGACGCCTGAAAACAGAAGGGATTCCCACCCACCTCATTTATGAGACGGCTGGAATCCTTTATGCCACAAATCTGGACGGCCTCGGTGAGGTAAAAATCCTGGTTCCCGCTGAAGATCTGGAAAGAGCCCTTCATGCTCTGAATCAATCTTACGAGGATGATGATCTCCAGTAACCCCTTCCCGTTTCATACCGATGGCAGCACCCTGGAGGGCCTGGCTGCCCTTGGAATTGACCCCCAGCGGTTCGCGAATCAAATCCTGGATGGTCCGGTAGGAAGCCTGAACGGAAAAGGAAAAGCCCAGGAAGGCCCCGAAGGGATTTTTCCTCATGGGAATATGCCGTTCGAGACCCGAAAGATACGTGTACCACTCCAATGGGAAAAAAAGGACGCTTCCCCAGTGGATGAGAACTCCCGGCAGCAGGTTTTTGACCAGACGGACAAGCTGCAATCCTCCCAGAGGTTGAACGGTGCTTTCCCCCATTGAGGAACATAAATATTCTTTGGTGCCGCCATGAGGATTCATGATGGCGTATCTGTTCCACGTTCCCAGAAAGACCCTGTCCCGTGAAACGCGAACCGCCTCGCTTACGGCTTTCTGGGGATCCTCGACGAATTCCAGCGAAGCAATCATGGTTACTATATCAAATTCATTGTCGGAAAATGGAAGATCTTCAGCCCGCCCGGCATGAATATCCGCCCGATCCCCCAGTTTCTTTTGCGCAGCCTCAACTTTTTCAGGGGACGCATCAATCCCTGTAACACTACATCCCTGATTTCTGAAGAACATGAGATGTTCTCCCGTTCCGCATCCAACATCAAGGAGCCTTTCTCCAGCACGGGGAAAGACTAAATCACGGATCAATTCCTCCCTCCGGGCTTTGACAAAGCTCTCCGCGGAAGATCTCTTTTCCTTGTCCAGGGAAGAATTTATACTCCCGTGCACCAGCATATCTCTACCCATCCCCTCACTATAAAGCCTGTTTGTGCCTACGTCACCGTTCCCATTTCTAACACACTTCCATTTTTCGGGCAAGAATTGATAAGTTGCGGGGGGAAAGGTGGAATTCTCCCTTGACAGGCTCATTATTCTTTATTAGAAATTCTGCAATATAAAGACTTCTCGTGAAGCTGGCCATCGATCTTTTCTGATGTTTGCGGATTTTCTAAAGGATGTCTTGCCGTTCTATCCGGATTTTTCTGGCTTTTTCTAATCCTGCTATCCCACGGAACAGTATCTTCATACATTCTCCTGGTGCAAAGGCCTGAAAACTGCGAATCGTTTTATTTGTGGCGGCATCATTTTTTCATTAAGAACGTCATCGCTTTAACGATACGGCCGCATTAGGTTTATGTTACGGTTCATCATATTTGAAATACAGGGGGCAGGTCATGGAAAAGATGCCAATTACGAAATCGGGTTTTGAAAATCTTAAGAAAGAGCTTGAACATCTGAAGACAGTTCTGATTCCCGCCAACATAAAGGATATTGAAACGGCAAGAGGGCATGGAGATTTGTCAGAAAACGCCGAATACACAGCGGCCAAGGAAAAGCAGTCCTTTTTGCACGGCAAACTGCAGGAGCTTGAAAACAATCTCGCCCTGTCCAACATCATCGACCTGAGCAAGCTGAGCAACGACAAGGCTGTTTTCGGCGCGACGGTTGTCATTGAAGACATCCGTTCCGGAACACAGACCAATTATCAGCTTGTGGGTCCCTTTGAATCCAACATCAATGCAAACAAGATTTCTGTTACGTCTCCCATTGGAAAGGCTTTGATCGGCAAATCAATCGGCGACGAAGTGAAGGTTCAGACACCCGGAGGAATTCGCAATTTCGAGGTTGTGGATATTACCGTTGATCAGTCCGAATGTTAATGACCTAACCTGTGAAGAGTGCTTCTTCATCCATCGAACCTTTTCAGCAGGAACTAAAAAGCCGGCATTAAGAAAAATTCTCAATGCCGGCGTTTATTTCCCGTCTATTCTAAACTTCAGTCCTCAGGCCTTCTCTGATACACCGATCCGAGCTATAGCCCTCTGCAGGGCTATGCTGAGCATCTCAAATTCCAATTCATCCTTGGACAATTTGGACAGTTTCTCCTCGGCACGCTCTTTGGCTCTCATTGCTCTTTCCTTGTTGATCGTTTCAGCACTTTCTGCCGTTTCAACGAGAACCGTTACCTTATTCGCAGTCACTTCCGTATAGCCCGTATTAACCGCGAAATATTGTTTCCTGCCTCCTACGGTAAAGCTTAACTCACCTATTTCTACAGAACTGAGCAACGTTTCGTGCCCTCTCAACACCCCGAATTCACCTTCCGTTCCAGGTATGGTGACTTCCTCAACCTCACCGCTGAAGGCCATTTTCTCCGGGGTGACGATCTCCAATAACAGTTCTTCGGCCATTGCTTTCCCCTGTCTTTATTGCTCCTGATATTTCTTCGCTTTTTCTACAGCCTCTTCAATTCCACCGACCATGTAGAAGGCCTGTTCGGGTAACTCGTCGTATTTGCCTTCGAGAATTTCCTTGAATCCTCTGACGGTATCAGGAACGGAAACGAACTTTCCATCGACTCCCGTAAACTGCGCGGCAACAAAGAACGGCTGAGAAAGGAATCTCTGAATTTTCCGCGCCCTGTTAACGGTCAGCTTATCTTCTTCAGACAACTCGTCCATTCCGAGAATCGCGATGATATCCTGCAGATCCTTATATTTCTGCAGAGTCACCTGAACTTGTCGAGCTACCCGGTAATGCTCCTCACCCAGCACGATAGGATCGAGAATTCTCGATGTCGAATCCAGGGGATCCACCGCGGGATAGATTCCAAGTTCCGCAATGGGTCTGGACAAAACGACCGTTCCATCAAGGTGGGCAAAGGTCGTTGCCGGAGCAGGGTCGGTCAAGTCGTCGGCAGGGACGTAGACGCACTGCACGGCCGTAATGGACCCTTTATCCGTCGAGGTGATCCGTTCCTGAAGCTCGCCAAGGTCCGTAGCCAGCGTCGGCTGGTAACCGACGGCGGAGGGCATTCTTCCCAGAAGGGCGGACACTTCAGCACCAGCCTGGGTAAACCTGAAGATGTTATCGACAAAGAGGAGCACATCCTGCCCTTCTATATCACGGAAATACTCGGCTGCAGCCAGAGCGGTCAGAGAGACTCTCGCCCTCGCTCCCGGAGGTTCCGTCATCTGACCGTAAATCAGAGCTGCCTGCTTGATAACGCCCGACTCCAGCATCTCTCGATAGAGGTCGTTTCCCTCGCGGGTTCTCTCACCCACGCCGGCAAACACGGAAATACCACCATGATGCATGGCGATATTATGAATCATTTCCATCATGACGACGGTCTTGCCGCATCCTGCTCCACCGAACAACCCCATCTTGCCGCCGCGGGGAAATGGAACGAGCAGATCGATGACCTTGACTCCCGTTTCAAGAACGTGAACCGTCGTATCCTGCTCCGTAAACGAAGGAGACTCCCTGTGAATCGGCATGTGGTTCTTGGCTTCCACAGGCCCCAAACCGTCGACCGGTCTGCCCACCACATTGAGGATCCTGCCGAGACATTCCTTTCCAACGGGCACCGTAATCGGTCCACCGGTGTCCTTTGCCGGCATCCCCCGGACCAAACCATCCGTAACGTCCATGGCGATACACCGCACGACGTTGTCGCCCAGATGCTGTGCGACTTCAACAACCAGATTATCCTCCTCGTCGTTGATGACGGGATTTGTTATGGTGATGGCATTCAAAATTGCCGGCAGTTGCCCCTCTTCGAATGCAACGTCAATAACCGGTCCGATCACCTGTATAATCTTACCAATACTCATGTTAGTCTCCTTTTCGCTACGGAAATCTTTGTCCTTCAATTATGATATCGGATTTATCCTTCTCCGATTATTCCATAACTCTTCTTGACAATCTCTAAACCTATCCTTTTGCCAAGGCTTCTGTTCCACCGACGATATCCATCAATTCCGCCGTGATCGCGGACTGCCTCACCTTGTTGTACTGCAGGGTCAGCGTTCTGATCATCTCGTCGCAGTTCCTCGTTGCGTTATCCATGGCTGCCATCCTGGCTCCATTTTCTCCTGCGGACGTCTCAAGGAGCGCTCTGAAAATGAGAACATGGAGATACATGGACAAGAGCTTCTCAATCAATACCTCTTCAGATGGTTCATAGACATAATCGATGGTCTTATCCGGATCCATTTCGCCTTCCTGTCCGACGGAAGGCAGAGGCAGCAGCCTGACAACAACGGGCCTTTGCATAGAGACATTCCGGAACTCGTTATAAACGATGTAGAGCTCATCGAACTCCTCGTTTACAAAGGACGTGATGACGTCATCCGATATCTCTACGGCCAGATTAATGTCGAATTTACCGAGGATATCCGTTTTCTCGTTGATGATGGGATATTTTCTTCTGAAGTAATCCCGGCTCTTCCTTCCCACGGGCGTCAACTCCACATTGAGTCCCGCCGCCATCTTTTCCTTTACAAATCGTTCTGAAGATTTGATCACATTTGTATTGAAACCGCCACAAAGTCCCCTGTCTGAGCTCATGCACAGGACCCTGATCTTCCTCGGCTCCCTTGCTGCAAGCAGCGGATGGGCCTCCGGGTTCACCCGAAGAGCCAGGCTGTCCAGCACTTCCATGAACTTCATGGCGTAGGGACGAAAACTCTCCATCCTCGTCTGAGCCGCGCGGAATTTCGACGCAGCCACCATATTCATGGCCCGGGTGATCTGTTTGGTTTTCTGTACCGCAGCTACTTGTCTTTTAATGTCCTTTAATGCGGCCATTAAAATTACTCCTTTATCTCTGGTTGACGGCCCGTTTTAAGCCTCAACTTCCTGATTGATATCTGAAAAAAACACTCCCTTATTCTCAGATGAGATTGCTTTCCTAGCCGGCAACAAACACGGAGTCGAAGGCGGTAAGGGCTTCCTTTAACTTCTGCTCCAGTTCGGGAGACAATACCTTCTGATCATCAATGTCCTTCATGACGGTTGCGTACTTGTTCTTCATGAACGCCAACACCTGCGGTTCGTATTCCTTAATCCTCTCCACATCATACTTGTCAAGGAAACCGCGCGTACCCGCATAGAGAACCACCACTTCCTCAGCCAGGCTCATTGGCTGGAACTGCGGCTGCTTCAAAATTTCAACCAGACGGACTCCTCGATCAAGCTGTGCCTGGGTTGCCTTGTCCAGGTCGCTTCCAAACTGTGCAAAGGATGCCAGTTCACGATACTGGGCGAGATCAAGTTTCAGCGTACCGGCGACCTGTTTCATGGCCTTTACCTGGGCGGCCCCGCCGACTCGCGAGACTGACAAACCGACGTTAATCGCAGGACGGATACCGGAGAAGAACAGGTTCGGCTCCAGGTAAACCTGGCCGTCGGTAATGGAGATGACGTTCGTGGGAATATAGGCCGACACGTCGCCCGCCTGGGTTTCGATGATGGGAAGAGCTGTGAGGGATCCGCCTCCCAGGTCTGCGCTGACTCGAGCCGACCGTTCCAAAAGCCTTGAGTGGTTGTAAAAAATGTCTCCCGGATAGGCTTCGCGTCCAGGCGGTCTTCTCAGCAGCAGGGAAATCTGGCGGTAGGCCACGGCCTGCTTGGAAAGGTCATCATAGATGATGAGGGCATCCTGTCCCCTGTCACGGAAATATTCGCCGATGCTGCATCCCCCATAAGCGGCGATGTACTGCAGCGTCGCCGGGTCACTGGCGCAGGCGGCAACGACGCAGGTGTAGGACATCGCGTCGTGCTTCCTCAGGTTTTCGACGATCTGGGAAACCGTTGATTTCTTTTGGCCGATGGCGACATAAATGCATTTCACGCCCGTGTCCTTCTGGCGGATGATGGCATCAATTCCGATGGCCGTTTTACCGATCTGGCGGTCACCAATGATCAGTTCCCGCTGTCCTCTACCAATGGGCGTCATGGCATCAATCGCTTTAAGACCGGTGTACATCGGCTCATTGACAGGCTGGCGCTTAATAACACCCGGGGCGATCATTTCGATTCTACTGAACTCCGTAGCTCCAAGCGGACCTTTTCCGTCAATCGGCTCTCCTGTCGCGTCGATGACTCTTCCCAGCACCGCTTCTCCAACGGGAATCTGGGCAATCTTCCCTGTCCGCTTGACAATGTCCCCTTCTTTAATGTGGGTCACTTCGCCAAGGACGGCCACACCGACGTTGTCGGCTTCCAGGTTAAGAACCATTCCCATAATTCCGCCAGGAAATTCCAGCAGTTCCATGGCCATTGCATTCTCAACGCCGTATACTCTGGCAATACCATCTCCAACGGAAAGCACGGTACCGGTTTCGCTGACATCAAGCTTCCGTTCATAGTCCCGAATTTGTTTGGAAATAATCTGACTTATTTCCTCTGCCTTGATTGTATCCATGGTTTATACTGCCTCCCCCAAGAGATTCCTTATATTGTTCAATTGAGTCTTTATGCTTCCATCGTAGAGTGTATCCCCAACCCGAATGACAATTCCACCGAGCAGGGAACGATCTTCCTCAATGGTAACCTCTGTCTGCTTCCCGGTCATCTGCTCGAGACCCTTCTTGATCTCCGCTGTTGCTTCTTCCTTCAAAGGATAGGCCGTCTTCACACTGACCCGAACTCTTTTCAAGACTTCATCCATGAGTTCACGGTAGTAATCCGCAATCTCGGCAAGCATTCCTATTCTCTTCTTGTCAACGAGCAATTTCAAAAAGTTCGACGTCATTTCAGACATCTTTATTTTCTGAAGGATCGCTTCCACAACAGCCTTCTTCTCTGCCTGACCAAAGACCGGATTTGCGAGAAACTCTTTCAGATTCTTGTCTTCCTTAACGATCCGTGCGAAGCTGCTCAGCTCATCATAATACTGCTCGTACAGCTTGTCCTCGCCGGCAATGTCAAAGAACGCCCTGGCATATCGCTTTGCAATACCGCTGTTGATCAATGTTTTCTCACCACCTTATCCAAGTAATCTTTAACCATGCTTTCATGATCTTCCGGAGTAATGGACCGCTTCAGAATATCTTCTGCCATCTGGACGGACAACTGAACGGCCTCCACTCTTAATTTGCTGCTGGCCTTCTTGTACTCCTGCTCGATTCTCGCCTGAGTGTCTTCCTTCATCTTCTCGGCGGCTTTCTTCGCATCCTCCAGCACTCTTTCCTTTTCGGCCAATCCCTGAGATTTGATCATCTCATAAAGACCTTCAATTTCGCCGGTCGCCTTGTCCAGCTTTGACGAATATTCGTCAAACTTCCGCTGGGCCTCTTCCTTGGCCTGTCTTGCCTCTTCCAGCGCCGCTTTTATTTCTTCCCGCCTTCCGCCGAAGAAGCTCTTAATCTTACCAGCCAGGAGCCACCAGAGAAGCCCGACAAGAGCGAGGAAATTAAAAACCCGCCATCCGAAGTTGACCCAGTCTGGCCCCTCACCTCCGTGCTCCCCGCCTCCCGAGGCCATCACGGCCGATGGCACCAGGACAACGAAAAAGAGGAAAGCCGGGATCAGCCAGAAACCATCTTTAGGGCAATGCAGCCGCGTAAACCCTCTCATTTGATACTCCTTCCCATCACTTTTTCGGCAATTTCCGTTGCTATATTTTCCGACTGCTCACGCAGGATACGTCTTGCTTCATTGACTTCCTTCGATACTTTCGCTTCAAACTGCTCAACCATCTTGGGAATTTCTGCACGCGCAGCGTCAAGAACGCCTTTGGCCTCATCGGAGCCCTGTCGGACGATCTCCTTCTTCTGTTCCAGGGCATCGTTTTTCGCCAGACGCAGCTTTTCTTCGTAACGGGCTTCTTTCTGCTCAATCGTGAGATTCAAATCCCGGATTTCCTGTTCCGTCCCCTCGATCTGCCCTTTCCTCTTCTCTAGAATACCCATAACCGGCTTATAAAGGACGATATTCAGAATAAATATCAGCAAAAGAAAGTTCACAATTTGTATCCAAAACGTATAATCGAGACCGATTGTCATGACGCATCCCTCTCTATCTAAAATTCAGCTTCTGTTAATCTTGTTTCACGGCCATGAAAAAAAATAATAAAAAAAACCGAATGGACACTAACCCCTGTCCATCCGGCTGGGACATAACAAAACAGCGACTTCCGTGCGACCTTTCTTTGCTCGATCAGAAAACTGCTTCATATGGAAAAAAGCAAAACCCATGTGTTCATTAACTCCAAATATTGTCAGTCGGCAGGCGTGTTTGCATTAACCATAACTAAAATAGAATGTCAAGAACTTTTGGATAGAAATAACACCCTGTAAATGACGTGCCATCAAGAGCACATCATCGGTTCCGAATCACATAGCCGCAACCTGTTGCCAGCAACGCCGTCCACGTTTCAGCTTCAAAGTAGCCATTTATTTCCCTGCGGCATCGGAGAGGAGCACGGGGGTTGAAAACGGATTTGCGCCGATTTGCATCTCAAGGCTGAAGGATATATCTTCGCATACTGACGTTCAAGAGAAGCCCGATGCACGTAAGGAGAGAAACAACGGCTGAGCCTCCATAGCTGAGGAAAGGCAGGGGGATGCCGACAACCGGCATCATCCCCAAAACCATCCCGGTATTGATGAAGACTTCCCAGAACAGAAGCGAGGCCAGCCCGAAAGCGATCAGAGTCCCCAGAAAATCCCGGGAATGGAGGGCTATTTTCAAGCTCCAGAGGATCAGGGAGGTAAAAAGGAGAATAAGAATCCAGCCCCCCAGGAAGCCCCATTCCTCAGCGAACACAGAAAAGACAAAGTCCGTCTGCTGTTCGGGAAGGAACTGAAGCTGTGTCTGCGTCCCCTTTAGGAACCCCTTACCAAGAATCCCCCCTGAGCCGATCGCTATCATGGACTGGATGATGTGATAACCGGACCCCAGAGGATCGCGCTCAGGATTCAGGAACGTCAAAACCCTCTCCCGCTGATACTCCTTCATAAAAAACCAGCCCACAGGCATCATGAAAACAGCCAGCGTCAGAACGTACAGCAGAGACTTCAGGCGTATTCCCACAAACAGAAACATGGATGCCGAAACGATAAGCAGGATGAGACCCGTTCCCAGATCGGGCTGCTCCAGAATCATGAGAAAGGGCACAAGAAGAAGCAAAAAGGGAATTCCCAGTTCCCGCAGATAATAACCCTGCTCCAGTTTGTGCTCATCAAAATATTTTGCCAGGGCCAGGATCAGAGTCAATTTTACCAATTCGGAGGGTTGCAGCGAAAAGCTGCCCAGAGAAATCCAGCGTTGCGAGCCATGCGTTGCAAAGCCATAGAAAAACACGATAATCAGGCAGAAAATCGCTATTCCGTGCAGAACATACGCATACTGGCAGATGAGCCGGTAGTCGACGCAAAAAGCAATACTCATGCAGAAAAAGCCGATAAGCACCCACTGAAGCTGTTTGATATAAAAGGGATTCGCCTTCGCACCTGAAAAGGAGTAGCTGGCGCTGAAAATATTCAACACCCCGATGGTGCAGAGAATCAGAACAAGAATAAGCAACGTCCAGTCAAAGTTCAGAATAAGGCGTCTGTCAAACCTCATTGGTCAGCCTCCCCGAAGATCGACTCTTCGAAGGCCTCATCATTCATCCTGATTCCCACTGGCGCGTCCCCTTCTACCCTCTCCCGATGTGGAACGATTCCGGGATGTTTCCTCCAGTTTCTCTTCTTCCTCAACAGGCATCTTATCGCCGTATTTCTTTTTCTTGTAATAGGCATCGATCACTTTCCGGGCAATTGGCGCGGCCACCGATCCTCCATGGCCGCCATGTTCGACAATGACCGCTACGGTGATCTCCGGATTGCGGCAGGGCGCGAAGCAGGTGAACAGGGCGTGGTCCTGGTAAACCCTTGCGGATTGCATGGCCCGTCGGGCCTTTTCACTGGCCGGCAGGCCGACGACCTGGGCGGTCCCGGTTTTTCCGCACACGTCCATTTCCGCGCGTCGAAGTGCACCGCCGGTCCCGCGCGGTTCGTTGACAACCCCCCACAGCCCCTGCTTCAACAATGCGGTCGTTTTTCTGCTGATGGGAACGGTTTCCTTCTTTTCCGGCTTCATGGCCTTGATCAACCGTCCATCGGTTGCTTCGATTTTTTTGACGATCTGCGGCCGGTAAACCGTTCCGCCATTGGCCAGGGCGCTGTAGGCCACGGCCAACTGGAGAGGTGTCACGGAGTTGAAACCCTGTCCGATGGACACCGAAATGGTCTCCCCCCCCTGCCACGGCTTCTTGAATCTTGCAAGCTTCCATTCACTGGTGGGAATCATTCCAGCCTTTTCCCGGGGCAGGTCGATCCCTGTGACGGCTCCGAAGCCGAACTTTTTTGCGTACCAGGCAATCCTGTCCACACCGAGCTTTTTCCCCAGGATATAAAAATACACGTCGCATGACTCAACGATGGCCCGGTGAAGGTTCACCATCCCATGCCCGTGTTTCTGCCAGCAACGATAAGACCGGTTTCCGAAATCGAAGGAACCGGTGCACAGGATCGAGCTTTCCGGTGAAATCAGCCCCTCCTCCAGCGCGGCTGCCGCAACAATCAGTTTATAGGTCGAGCCGGGCGGATACTGTCCCGATATCGCCCGCTGCTCCATGGGGTGCAGCGGGTCGCGTGAGAGCATGTTCCAGTTCTCCGTTGAAATCCCCCCGTTGAACAGGTTGGGGTCGAACCCAGGCGAACTCACCATGGCATAGATGGACCCGTCTCGGGGATCCATCGCCACAACCGCACCCGACTTTCCGGCCATGGCCTTCCAGGCGACCTCCTGAAGATAGGCGTCAATAGTGAGGACAAGATTGCAGCCGGCTACAGGATTGATCCTTCCCAGGCTTCGAACGGCCTTGCCGAGAGCATTCACTTCAACCTGCTCCGCCCCGTTTTTTCCCCGGAGGTAGGCATCGTAATGCCGTTCTATGCCGGTCTTGCCCACCATGTCGCCAGGGCTGCGCGCCCCCTTCGATCGTTCCAGTTCATCCTGGCTGACCTCGCTCACATACCCCACAATGTGCGCAATCATCTCTCCGGCCACGTACTTCCGGATGGGCACAACCTCAATCGCTACGCCAGGCAGCTCCAGAGAGTGTGTTTCGATCAGGGCCAGTTTCTCCCGGCTGATGTTTCTGTCAATTTTTGTCGGCATGAAAGGATGGGCCTTTGCGATCGAGGAAAACTCATCGGGTGTCTTCCATGATCGTGACGCATAAAGCTCGGTAAGCTTGGAAATCACCTGCTTCTTGTCTTCCGGACGGTTGGGGATATAGACCAGATCGAAGGATGTCTGGTTATCGACGAGAACATGACCGCCGTTATCCAGGATCATCCCCCTCAGGGGGTTGATCCTGCGAAGTCTTACGCTGTTGCTTTCCGAGCGCTGCCGGAGCTCCGACCCCTTGATCACCTGAAGGTACCACAGCCTCAGCATGAGAAGGGACATGGCAATCAGTACGATGGCGAAAATCAGCCTGAACCGCTGCCGATAATCAGCGATTTCGTGACCTTTTATTCGACCTTTCAACCCGAACATTCAATATGTCTCCAAAGCGCCGGAAGGAATTAAAGCATACCGGACTCACGAGGGTGACCACCAGGATCTGCGGAAGGAAAACGGTATCAAATTTGTGGAATAAATCCAGGCCCTGAATATGCTTGTAAAACAGCAGCATCACCCCACATTCTAAAAGGGCGCAGGCCAGCACGTAGGACAGGATGAATAACGACCTTTCCGCGTAGACCCTCAGCGACACCAGCATCGAGATAAAGAAGATCGACAGGTAGAGGATAACATGCAGACCGACGATCGTCCCCGTGATGACGTCCAGGAAAAACCCCAGGGCACAACTCAACAACCCACCTTTCAGGGCGTCCATGTGGAATCCGGCATAAATCACAAGGATGAGGGAAATCTCGACACTGACCAGGTTGAGAAAGAGCAGTTCGAAAACGGTTGTTTGCAGGACAATAAATAAAAATGAAAAAAATGGCAAAAGGAGGTAGTGAATCAATCGTTCCTTCCCTTTTTGGGTGATGTGAGGACGAGGACTTCCTCGAGCTTTGCAAAATTCACGGAGGGCAGCACCTCCACGGTCTGAAAGAGGCCGCTTTCTCCCCTGGCAACCCTGGAAACCGTTCCAAGCAGCCAAGATTTCGGGAATACGCCGCAGATCCCGGAGGTAATGACGGCTTCTCCCAAACGGACTTCTTCCAGCTTCGGGACATATTTGAGAAAGCAGCGGCTGTTTCCGTCACCCGAAAGAATTCCCTGGCCGCGGCCCCCCTGAATAATCGAATCCACATTGCTGCTTTCATCGATGAGCAGCAGGACCCGGGAGACATGCCCGGTGGTCTCTATAATCCTTCCCACAACTCCACGGTCGGCAACCACCGGCATTCCCGTCTTGATGCCGTGGATGCTTCCCTTGTCGATCATGATCGTCTGGTGCAGAGATTTCCGGTTTCGCCCTGTGACGGATGCCGCAACCGTTTCATAGCTGATCGACTCGCTCAGGGCGAGCAATTTTTTGAGTCTCTGAGCCTCCAGATAACCTTCCTGGTGCTGCACCAGCTGCCGGGTCAGCAACGCGTTGTGCTGAACTAGGCGCCTGTTTTCCTTTTTCAGCCCGATGAGGAAGAGATATCGCTTCCAGATGTTTTCAAGGGCTTCAACGGGGGTGTTTACGGCGCGTTCCATGGTAACGGCCAGATCCAGAACGATCTTACGGACAGGACCAGGTTCCACGGAAGGATTCACAACATGGTAAGAAAGCATGACCAAGGAAATCACAACGAGGATGGTTGTTGCAATCAGGGACCGATGTTTCTTGAAAAACAGCATGTTGCATATTTTCTCTGTATGTCTCTATGTGAAGGGGGGACGCTTGGGTGAAGCTGTGGATGATCCGGAAAATCAGGCCTGTATCGCAACTTCCTTCAGCACATCCAGTTGATCAAGCGCCATACCGGCACCGATGGCCACCGTTGTCAGGGGATCGGACGCGATGGTGATGGGAAGACCCGTCTCTTCACGGATCAGGACATCAAATTTTCTCAGGAGAGCGCCGCCTCCCGTCAGCACGATTCCCCGGTCGACAATATCCCCGGCCAGTTCCGGCGGAGCATTCTCCAAGGCATCTTTTATGGTGTCCACAATCGTCCGGATCGGTTCCATGATCGCCTCTCGAATCTCTTCGGAATTGATTTCCACCGTTTTCGGAATCCCGGCAATCAGATCCCTTCCCTTTACGTCGACGGTCCGGATTTCATCCTCGGGATAGGCGCAGCCGATGGTCGTCTTGATGATCTCACCCGTCCGTTCACCAATCAGCAGATTGTATTTTCTCTTGATAAAATTGACGATTTCCGCATCAATCCTGTCACCCGCCACACGGACGGACTGAGAATACACGATCCCGGCCAGGGAAATGACCGCGACTTCCGTCGTTCCACCGCCTATGTCAACAATCATTGAACTGATGGGCTCTGAAACAGGCAGCCCCGCACCAATGGCGGCCGCCATCGGCTCCTCGATGAGATATATTTCACGAGCCCCCGCGGATTCCACCGTTTCCCGGACGGCCCGCCTTTCCACCTGCGTAATTCCCGAGGGTATGGACACGATGATCCGGGGCCTGACCAAGGCCCGGCGGTTGTGCACCCTGAGAATAAAATGACGCAGCATGGCTTCCGTAATGTCAAAATCAGCGATCACCCCTTCACGCATGGGCCGTATCGCCACAATGTTGCCCGGCGTCCTTCCCAGCATCTTCTTGGCCTCGGTGCCCACGGCAAGAACCTTCTTGACGCCCCGTGAATCCTTGTGAACAGCAACAACGGAAGGTTCACTCAAAACAATCCCCTTGTTCTTGACGTAAACAAGCGTATTGGCTGTTCCCAGGTCGATGGCCAAATCGTTGGAAAACTTCCCTAAGATGAAATCGAACAGCAATGTCCTTCCTCCTAATTTTCTTGTGGATTCTCTGTAAGAAGGAGCGTACTTCCCTTATCGCAGGCTGTTTCCTATATCTTATTTCATGGCCCTAATCAATGCATTTTTCCAAAATCATATTGCATTTTACAGGTGACTATAATACAAGCGGCAGGGATTGATGCCACCTCATAGGAGAAAGCAATGCTTGAACTGATGCGGAAACATGCCAAAAACTGGCTGATGAAATTCCTTCTGGGGATGATCGTTATCGTCTTTATTTTTTATTTCGGTACGCAAAGGGGAAACGAGCAGACCGAAACCGTCGCCATCGTCGACGGCAAGGAAATCGCGCTGGCCCAGGTTCAGAAGGAGTACAGCGAACTCGTGGAATTCTACCGCCGGCAGTACGGCAACGACCTGCCGGATGAACTCCTGAAAGGTCTTGACCTCAAGCAGAGGGCGCTGAACAACCTCATCAACCAGACCATCCTCGTTGAGAAAGCCGACGGGCTGGGCATTGCAGCCACCGAGGAGGAGGTTCGAAGCTTCATCATGGCCTACCCCGCCTTTCAGCGAGGCGGCGCCTTTAATGAAGCGGCGTATCAGCGGGTGCTGCGTGTGAACAGGACCACCCCGGAAGCCTTTGAAGCAGAGCAGCAGAAAATGCTGTCCGCTTTCAAGCTGGAACAATTGATTACGGAAGCGGTCAAGGTTTCAGAGGAGGAAATTTTCGACTTCTTCCGATTCCAGAATGAGCAGATCAATTTAAACTATCTGATGTTCAGCCCTGCCGGCTTTAAAAGCTCCATCTCACCCTCTAGGAAGGATCTCGAGGATTATCTGAAGGATCACGGTAGTGAATTCCGTGCCGCCGAACAGATACAGATCAAGGCGCTTTTCTTCCCGTGGAGGGATTATGCCGCATCAGCTACTATTTCTGAGGCGGAAATTGCCGATTACTATGAGCGTCACTCCTCCAGTTTTGCAAAAATAGGGGGAAAATCCCCCCCCCTATCCGACGTGAGACCCCGCATCGTACAGGAACTGATGCAGGTTTCCGGAATGGCGGCGGCGGAGGAAGCCGCCGGGACAGCTCACGACACGATCTACCAGCAGGAAAATTTTGACGCTTACGCAACCCAGAACAAGCTGAAAATCGTCACGACGGATTTCTTTACCATGGACGGCATTCCGGCTCCTTTCAGTAAGCTGGCCGGCTTCCCGCAGATGGTCATGGATTTGAGGAAAGGTGATCTCGGCAAGGTCCTGTCGAGTGAAGAGGGATACGTTGTCATCCAGGTCGCCTCCCGGAAACCTCCTTATGTCCCTCAATTGAAGGACATCGAACAGGCCGTGGAGAAGCGATATACGGAAATGGAAGCCCGCAACCTGTGCAAGAAAACGGCGGATGCCATGCTCAGCCGCCTTAAAAAGGGGGAATCTCTGAACCAGATCGCCTTGGCCAACAGAATTTCCGTTGAGGAAACCGGATTCTTCAAGCCGGGTGACACCATCCCAAAACTGGGGACGAATCAGCAGCTCTCCCTGGCTCTCTATCAACTCTCAGAGGGGGCCCCTCTGCCGGAGAACACCTTTGAAGTCAATGGCGGATTTGTGATTGTCTCCTTCAAAGAGCGGGGGAAAATTGATGCGGCGGATTATGAAACCAAGAGGGAGAATTTCAAAAAGATTCTGCTCCAGGCGAAGCGAAACGAAACCTTCACAACCTGGCTGGAAAACACGAAAGCCTTGCTGATTAAAGAAGGAAAGCTGAAATTCAAGAAGGACATCAAGGAACTGTAGCCAGCACTTCCAAGATCACAGAAAAAGGGGCCCAGCCTTCCGGCTGGGCCCCTTTTTCTTGACGATGGGTGGGAGGGGGGGCAGAAAATACCGCCCTGCATTCCTCGGCCGTGACCCCGTTTGAGGGCCGGCCAGGTCCGCTAGTCCATTCTCCTCACTCTTTCGATAGGGAAGGGCCGGGACCGGGGAAGGGACGATCCGTGTACGGAACATACCTGGATTTACCTTCACCGCACGCCGGGCAGCGCCAGTCGTTCGCGACATCCTTGAAGTCTGTGCCTGGCGGAATGCCGTATTTTTTGTACCCACGTTCCGAATCATAAATATAATTGCAGTTCGAACACTTGTATTTTCCCATTTTCCACTCCTTATTATCTTGTGTTATCTTGTTGCCAGTGTTTCTAACATACTGAACATCACCCTGAACAGGAAGGCAGAGCGACAAGACGCAACGCCCCTTTCCTGGCAGGAAAAATCATCAGCTGAGCTTAAAACATCGAATAACGCATCGCCCTTCGCGGCCAATCAGAGGAAATGAAAAGCCCAGGCGCGCTTTTGCAAGCCAACGGAGCGTAGGTAAGGATCCGACCGCTAACAGCAATGTTTCCTGTTAAGGATGGGCCGGGCAGCTTTATTCTGCCCAGGCCCGAAACAATATTTCACCTCAAGTCACGCTGTCGCTTCCTTGCCCTTTTTGACGATGTCCCTCTGACCTTCCGGGGGAGGCGGGGGAACAGTCTCACCACCTGCCAGCTTCGTAAT
>JAVETB010000160.1:0-3064 GCA_034006265.1 Syntrophus sp. (in: bacteria)
ATTCGCGGAACGGGTCGAGCATATCCGGGTCTACGCCCGGGTGGCCCCTGAGCAGAAGCTCAAGATCGTCAAAGCGCTGCAGGACCGGGGGCAGTATGTTGCCATGACCGGCGACGGGGTCAACGACGCGCCGGCGCTCAAGCGGGCGGACATCGGCATCGCCATGGGAATTACCGGAACGGATGTTTCAAAGGAGGCGGCCTCCATGATCCTCCTGGACGATAATTTCGCATCCATCGTGAACGCCGTGAGAGAAGGCCGGAAAATCTTCGACAACATCCGGAAATTCATCAAGTATCTCCTGACGACCAACTCCGGCGAGATCTGGACCCTTTTCCTGGCGCCGGTGCTGGGTCTGCCGATTCCCCTGCTGCCCATTCAGATTCTCTGGATCAATCTCGTGACCGACGGCCTTCCCGCTCTGGCCCTGTCCGTCGAGCCTCCCGAAGGAAATGTCATGAACCGGCCTCCCAGGCACCCCAAGGAAAGCATCTTCGCGGGAGGTCTGGGAATTCATGCCATCGGGATCGGCCTGCTGATGGCGGCGCTGGTCCTCTGTATCCAGGTCTGGTCGATCCGGAGCGGGAATGAACATTGGCAGACCATGGTGTTCACCATGCTTTGCATCACCCAGCTGGGTCACGTCCTCGCCATTCGATCTGAGCGGGAGTCGCTCTTCAAGATCGGGCCGTTCTCCAACCGGTACCTCCTCGGAGCGGTTCTACTCACCTTTTTGCTGCAGATGGCGACGGTCTACCTGCCCGTTCTCAATCCCGTCTTCAAGACGACGCCGCTGACCCTGCAGGAGCTGCTCCTCACTCTTGCCATGTCCTCCTTGGTCTTTTTCGCCGTGGAGGTTGAAAAATTTTTCAGGCGGCGGAGGACGGACGCTACTCCGGCAGCTTGAGGAGGCGGCGGGCGTTGACGCCCAGAATCAGGTCTTTCTGTTCCGGCGTCAGGGGAAGGCTCCGGACGGCCTCGAGGTTTTCGGCCAGGTCGGCCACACCCGGCCAGTCGGATCCATAAATGACCTTATGGGCAATCCTCCCCAGTTCAGGGAAGTACTTGAGAAGATTGTGGGGCGGGAGCCCCGCGATTTCCAGGAAGACGTTTTCGTGCATTTTGGCCAGAAAATAGGCCCGGTCGTACCAGAAGCCGCGACCGCCGTGGACAAGAAGAATGTGCAGCCGGGGGAAATCCACGGCGACGTCGTCGAGGTGGAGGGGATCGCCGTATTTCAGGCGGGCGCCCTCGAAAACGGAACTTCCCGTGTGAAACATGATGGGGATGTCTCGCGCCTGGGCCACGGAATAAAGAGGATAAAGCCGGCTTTCATTGGGATAGAACTGCTGGTAGGTCGGATAGAGCTTCAGCCCCCGGAAGCCGTGCCGGGTGATCAGGTCCTCCAGCTTTTCCGCCGGGGCCAGGTCTGTTGCGGGGTTGACGCTGGCAAAGGGAATCAGTTCCGGTCTTCTCGAACAGAAATCCTCGACATACTCATTGGTGCAGATGCCTGTGGTGATGGGGCACAGCTCCGCCATGACCACCCCGTAGTCGATGCCGCTTTCCTTCAGGAGGCCGACAAAGGCTTCCGGGTCACTGTACCGCTTGGCATATTCCTCGTAATTGCACTTCTGGCCTACAATCTTTGCTATCCATCCCTGCGCCGAGGGCTGGAAGCTTTCGTAGGATATGGGATGCATGTGAAAATCCACAACGACCGATTTGTCTTTCATGTTCCTGTCCTCCCCCCGCCCTGTTTTATATGCCCCTGCTTTCAAGCAGGGATGGCTTGCCCAGGGTTGTCTTGAAATATTCCAGCATCAATTCCGAAAGGATCTGTTCCCTGGGAATGTTTGCAACGGTTTCTGCCCGTTTTACCGAAGCATTTCCGGCATTGCCCTTCCGGGCGGCCATCTGTTGCCTTGCCTGCTGCAGGGCGGCGTACCGTTCAGCCAGGACATTCCGGGGTAAGGCTGAAAGTTTCAGGTACGTCGAGGCCACCTGGCTGGGTGCGGGCAATCGCGGCGATTCCAGGACGCTTTTTGAGCTTCTGGCGTGGCGCCGAAGCCCCTTGAGGACGTGCTTGGGCTCGGCGAAATTGACGCCGGACCATCCGGCGCGGATCCAGGAAAAAAAGCCGGATCGGACCGCAGGCGGCGACGAGCCCGTCGAGACGTAGACGCCGACGGAAAAATAGTCATAGATGTAGGACTTGACCCATCCCAGTCCGGCTTTAGCCGAACCCGGCTCTCCGGAATAATGGTAATTCCAGTCGTCGTCCTTTCCCAGGATGAATCCCTTTTTCCCCACGTCGGATATGTCCGCCTGCTTGGAAACGGAAACAAGGACCTGCCGCCCTTTGTGCTTGAGAAGGATCAGGGTTTTCTTGAGGTCGTATTGGTAGTACACCCCGGTGTTGAGGTCCGGGGTGATCCCCACATGCTCCAGTCCCCGGAGAACAATGGGGCGGCCTTCCGAGAGGTTCAGGTCGGAGAGGCTGGAGATTCTTCTTGAATTCCCCTGGTCGATCCATTGGGAATGCCGCAGTGATGACGGGCTTGTCAGGACCGACGGAATCTGCCGGCTGAAGGAATATTTCAGAAAGCTCGGAAAGTCGATCTTCGTGTCGAATTCGTAATAGGCCCCAGAGGCGTTCCAGCGTTTCGGAAGATCCGCTTCCCGTTTTGGCTTGGGTCCGAGCACGTAATCCACAAGGGTGGCGATAGCCTGAGAGTCCAGGGCGACTTTGGGGTCCATGCAGGAGTGAACGAGCTTCATGGCCGCGGCGGGAACGGGGTTGGATGCGTCCGAGAGGGGGACAGCCTGGGCCGGAGCATGCAGAACGAAGGTTATCAGGAAAAGGGCCAGAATCGTGACAGATCTTCGGATGCCGGAAGCCAGCCCGGGATTGCTTTTTTTCGTCATGGGTTTTTCGTGATCGGTCAAACCGAGTCCTCCTTTACCTTTGGGCTTAAAACTTTTCGACCTTATATCCCTTCCGCCGGAGCGACGCAAGGATTCCGTCGGGACCCACCAGATGGCCGATCCCGACAAGGAAAAA
>JAVETB010000049.1:0-20345 GCA_034006265.1 Syntrophus sp. (in: bacteria)
GGCTGGTCGCCGGCCTCGATGGGCATTTCCCCCGGAAGCTCCGCCCGGATACCGTCCACGTACAGGTCGCCGGGCTGGATCTTCCGGTCGGCCGTGACGGACACGGCGCCGGTTCGGGGCGAACCGTTGCCGACCACATCGACGAGGGCCTGGGTGAGCTGTTCCCGGCAGATGGCCACCAGTTCGTTCCAATCGGAGTCGGTGATCATCCGCCCCTGCTGCTGATGAATGCCCGTGTAGCGTTTGTCCGGCTGGAAACTGTCGCGTGAAATTTGCGTTTTCATGGGTTACTCCTGAAGTATGGAAATCAATTCGTGCCGCATGGCGGAAACGGGAGCCGGTGCAATCGGAGATCCGGTACGATGACCGCCTCCATCCCCACCGGAAGGAACTCCTTCAGTTTGTCCAGTACCGCAGCCAGAAGGAGGCTGTAACGACAACCGTGGTGGACTCCCATTTCGCCGCCGTCCTCGGCCCCGAAACGGACCGCCTCCGGGGTGGCGGGATGGAGAACGGCGCATCCCGGCTCTCCGAACCGGGCGGTTCGGCGGACGATCTCCCCTCCCTCGTCGAACTCGAAGGCATGGAAAACCGGCCTCTCGGTGGCGTTGCGGTGGGTCAGGAGCGTTGTCAAGACTCCCGGCGGAATCCGGGAGAAACGGATGCAGTGGGGATATTTCACTAATCCTGGATTCAGCTCCAGTTCCCCGGCGAAGAGGCAATCGCTGGCCTGGAGCCTGCCGGTTTTGCAGTTGCCCAGCACGGTGCAGTATTCGAGGCGGGCCAGGCCCTGCACATCCATCTTTTCAAAGAGGCACTCCTGCGCATCCACCACCGGCTCGTCCATGGCCGTGGCCGGGACGTCGACTTCAAGGGTCCGGATCGCGCACCGCCTGAGCCTCACCGTCCCGGCTTTCACCGCCAGGGTCCCGTCGATGATGAGGTCTTCCAACAGATGCTCCTTTTTTTCGTCAAGGGTCCTATCTCCCTTATGGACGGGAAAGAGGCCGGGCGAAAAGAACCCCAGGGGGGGCGGCGCATGGAGGATCACCCGCTTGGGATGGCTGTGCCCCTGCCGCCAGTCGGGAGTACGGAAATCGACGGTGCGGCGGGATACGTCGTCGAAACTCCCCGGGAAACAGGGCGCACCGTGGGGATTTAGCTGGCGCCACCAGACAGGCGCTCCGGCAAAGGTGGTCAGCTTCGCGGCGGGGTTTGAGGGAAATTCACCGGCGGCCGCGGCCACTTCCATGGCCCGGGCAGGATAACGTAAATCCGGCGTGGCCGTGGGGAGGTCGGGATGCCGGGCTGCCCAGAGGGGATGTCGCTGAAAATCGTCGAAAGCAGGTTCTTCCCCCAGCGCCCCGGCCGGAAGCCGCGGCATCCCGATGCGGGGAGTGGCGGAGGTCCGCCGCCACCCCTCCCGGACCTCCGCCTCCATCTGCCCCACAGCCTCGGCGATCTGCTCGATGACCGTAAGGGTCCCCTTCCGCTGCCGCCACGCCACGGCATTGGCCACCTCGTCGCGTCGTCCCTTTTCGTCCGGTGAGACGAGGCGCACGTCCAACAGCCGGGCAAAGTAGGGGATAAGCCAGGGCTGACAGGCGGGCCCCGCCGGCGGGTTGTCGGGGAAAGAGTCGGCCAGCCGCTGGTCCAGGGTGGCTCGGATCCGGTCAAGGAGTTCACCGCAGGCGTCGAGAAATCGCGCCAGATCCTCCTGTCCCCCGGTCTCTTCGCTGTCGCGGGTCCGGTAGACTTCGGGGAGGATCCGGTAGAGTTCCCTGCCGATGGCGGTTGTCAGTTTGTCCGTGGCCATATCGTCTCCTGTTCTTTCAACTCGCTCAAAACCTCCCGCCGGGCCGAACGCGGCGGAAACGCCTCATTCAAGACGGTCCTCAGGTTGCGAAATTTCGCTTTCCGCGCGTTCCCGGTCCCGTCCGCCCTTTATGGGGAGGGGGCGGCTGCAGACCCGTTTTCAACCGTGACCACCAGTCTGTCCAGCGTAAGGACCTCCCGGTTGCCGGAAGCCACCCGTCTCAGCGCCCGGTCGTTATTGATGATCGCAACGGAGTGTTCCACCCCCGTCACCCCTTCCGCCACCTGGTAAACCTCGCTCAGGAAGAGATCCTGTCCCAGTTTCCGTTTTCGGAGGGAGAAGGCGTCCTGGAGGGCGCTTTTCACGGCGGCAGCCACCGTATCGGGATTGTAGGCGACGGCATCAACGGTCAGGAGCAGCTCCAGATCAAAGGTGCGGGATTCGAAGGGCAGCACCGTCACCTCCACCTCCGGCACGGCGTGGGCCGTAAGGAAGCCGGTAAGGGTCTCGGCGAGGGTTCCCAGATCCCCGCCCCCGGCGGGGACCACGACCACCTCCACCTTGTCGCTTCGACCGAGACCCGTGGGACGACAGAAGGCCCGGGCCTGCCAGACGCTGCTCTGGGCCATGGCCAGCCAGGCGAAATCGTCGAGAGAAACGGCCCGTTCCAGGGTAAGAAGCGTTGCCGGGGCATTTTCCCGGAGGGACTCCACACCTTCCCGGTCGTTGCCGCCGGTGGCGGGAAGGGGCTGGCGCACCTTTTCCACCAGGCGGTGGGGTTTGGCTGGTTTAAAGGGGCTTCCGGCGGGGAGGTTCCCCCCCAGTCCCGTCCCGGAGCGGAAGCTGAGGCGCACATTGTTTGTGCCGGTGGGCAGGCGGCGGCCCCGCACTCCATCTCCGAAAGCGATCAGGAGATGCCCCGCTTCCGTCATGCGGACCGTGTAATGGTGATCACTGGGTCCTGAGGAGGCAAAGTTCCCAACCTGCTCCCAGACCCGCCCGGCCACGGAAAGGCTGATGGCGGCCCTCACCCCGGCAGGCTGCGTTGAATCGGCCACGAAGGATACCCCTGGCTCGGCGAGGACGAAGGATTGGCTCGATCGAGTGGCGTCGCCGCTGCCCAGGACCTTTTCCCCCTTGCTCTCGCCGTGGCCTGACTGGACCACGTTGCCGGATATGAGCGTGTTGCCCCGGGAAAAACCTTCAGTCAGGCCCTCGGCCAGAACCAGGGTTTTCCCCTCCACCTTCGTCACCTTCGTAAAGAAAGCGGCTGCAGGGCTGCCGGTTCGCTCCACCATGACGACACGCCCTTTCTCCAGGGCCATTGGTCTCTCTGAAAGGGGGATGCGGATTCCTGAAAGGGTCTGAGTGTTCTCCTGCCAGGAAACGAGGCGGATCTCGTCCTTGAAGTGGGCGTAAACCCTCGTCTCTGCGAGGAAGAAATCCCCGCCTCCCCGGTCTTTCCATTTTCCCTCCGCTGTGAGTGTCGCCTCCTCCCGTTCCAGGTCGACACTCACCGAGGCGAGCCTCGCCCAGGCGGTCTGGCGCCCCATAACGACCACTGCCAGGTCGCCGGCCGTGGTCGTTTTCGGCTTGCCGGTCATGATGGCCTCCGGGAGATGGCCGTCCTTTTTCTCCAGGTAGGTGTCGGTTCTCCATGGTCCAGCCCCGGCCGGAGGCGCCAGGAGGGTCTGCGGGTTGTTCAGGGGGAAGGGATGGTCGCTCTTGTTCCACGAAAGGGTCAGGATGGTGTATCCCCCGCGGGGGTCCTCCGTGTCAACCGGATGGTAGCGGGCCGCCGTTACCGAATAGAAGGGGAGATGCTTGTGCTTCTTCTTGTTGATGACGGCGACGGTCTCCTGGGCAACCCGCCGGTCGGCGAGCCGCGACCAGTCCCCGGCCACCCGGAGGGCGTAGATGACGGCATCGGGGCTGTCCACGGGGCGCTCCTCCTGGGCAACCACCGATAGGGTGACCGGATAGCCGACTCTTGCCGTGTCGAGCCGCAGGGGACCCACATCGGTGTCCAGGACGAGCCGCTTCCCCCGCACGGAGAAAACCCGGCGGTAGAGCTCTTCGGCCCCGTCGCCGATGTAGATGACCATCCCGGGGAGAAGCCCCTCCGGTTCGCCGGTAAGGCGCAGAACCCGCTCCAGCTCGGCCCCTCTGGCGGCGGGGCCGATGGGGGAAAGCCCCTCGGCGGGCTTGGCGTGGATGCGGGTGTACCCCTTCCGGAGCCGGTGTGAGAGCCGGGGAACGACCCGCACCTCGGTATTTCCTGCGACAAGCCGCGTCCCCACGATGAGATAGGCCCGGAGGATACCGCCTCCCGTATCCTCGAGGATCAGGGGCTCGCCTGTCTTGAGGTCCTTCACTTCCCCTTCCAGCAGGAGGAGTTCGCCATCCAGCCGCTCCTGGTTCCGGTTATATTCAGCGGGACGGAGGCCGTTGAGAAGCGGGTCCGCCTTCAGTTCCTCCAGGGTCTCGAAGACCACCGGGGCGCTGCCGTCGGCAGGGATATGCTTCGCGGCGAAGCCCGCCGGCAGGGTTCCCGCCTCCTTGGCGTCGATGACGAGCCGGGTGGAGGCTGAGGCCGGCGGGGCAGGGTGGTAGTCGATCATCTCTACCAGCCGCCGCACCGAATCCCACTGGGTAGCGGTTCCCAAAAACCCCTCGTTGGCGTATACGTCCAGATGTTCGGTCAGGACATGAGAGGCGCGGGCCAGGACCCGGGCAATCTCCCAGGCCCAGTCTCGGCGCGGGGCATGATACTGTTCCAGCATCCGCTCCTGGCGCTCGCCTTCCGTTTCCGTGGAAGGAAGGGCTTTAACCTCCTGCCAGCCGGGAAAGCGGCTTGCAAGCTCAGCCCGAAGCAGCTCCAGGAAGGTCACGGCATTTCCGTCCACATACCTGAAGCGGCTCAGGCCGGCGCGGTTCCAGCGGGTGAGGTCGGTTCCGGTGCTCATCCTCGACGCCCTCCGTTCAGTGTAAGGTTGATGTAACCCCGTTCGGGACGGCCCGGATCGTTGACGCAGACGGCGATTTCTAGCCCTTCGAGGGGAATGCGTCCCGTGTCGGTCTGGTCCGGGTACGAGTCACCGAGACGTTTGAAGCGGTTGAGACAGACGTTTTCCACCCCGTCCAGGGACATGAGGGTCTGGAAGACGTCGCTGGCGAAGAGGTCTTGCCCGAAGCCGAGGCGGCCAGGTTCGAAGAAGCCCCCCGGCCCGGTGCCGAGGGCCTGGCGGACGGCATTGCGAACTTCGTACTGAAAGTAGTTTTCTCGCACCCGGATGGAGATGAACATCTTGATCGCCACCGGCACCGCATCCTCCAGCACCACCTCCTGGCCTGCCATGCGCCATGCCTCCAGATAGGGATGGAGGAGAGTCCGGATGGTGGGGGAATCACTTCCCCAGGCCGGCTCCCAAATCCGGTGCTCCTGGTGAAACGCTTCGATCCGCTCCCGCAGGTCGTCTGGATAGGAAAGCCCCTCTTCGTCGAGGAGATGGTCGTTCCAGAGGACCGTGGCGATGCGGACCGTGGGCCATGATCCGGTCCAGGCGCTCCAGGCGCTGGCCCGCAGGACGAGGGGGTGGTCGGCAAGCCGGTCGGCATAGTCGGCCACGGTCACCATCCGCCGCTGGGTGTGGATAGAACGAGGCCCTTCGAGGCGGGCCGGATCCATGAGATGCGAATTTCGGCGCCAGAGCTCATCGAGTTTCTCGCAGCGCGTCTTGCCGCCCGGCGTCGCGGGGGGATCGTCCTCCAGGCCGGCGGCCGTGGCCGCATCGTAGCCGATGAGAGAGAGGAGCCGCCGCACCGATTCGGGACGCCTCGCCGTCTCCAGATACGCCTCCGTCGCCACCCGATCGGCCATGTCCGATAGCTGGTCGAGGACCGCAGCCAGAATCTCCACGAGGGCCACTTCCAGGTCTCCCGCTGTCCAGCGCGTTCGCTCCGGGAAGCGTCCCGCCAGTTCTTCGAGCATGAGGCGGCGAAAGCTGTCGTAGTCCCGCGCGAGCCAGTCAAAGTCGTCCCCCGGGCCGGGAAGGGGCTGGGGAAACTCTACCCGCCGCTCAGCGCAGTCGGGGCAGTATCCTTCAAAGGTCAGTATGCTCTTCGGATTATCGGCCATGGCTTCACACCAGAAATTCGTGCCGCTCCCCATGGCCGATGGCGGCCAGGGTGTAGGACACGGTAATCAGGAGTTTCTCCCCTTCCCCCCTCACCACCACCTCCAGGCTCTTGGGGTCGACCTCTCCCCGAAGGGCTTCGGCCAAGGACGAGGAGATCCGTTTGCGGGTGATCTCCCAGAGGACCGAGGCGTTGGGCTCGAAAACCAGCTGTTTGAGCCCGGCCCCGAATTCCGGGCGGAAAATCCGCTCGTTCGGGTTGGTGAAAAGAACCTGCTCGATCTGCTGCCGCACATGGGACCGGCGGTCTGCCACGACAGCCCCGTGGTCTCCGATGCGGAGCGGAAAGGACATATAGGGAGGATCGGCCATTCGGTTCATTCTGGATGCTCCTAACTTGTTTTTACCTTCATGGACAGCGTACTCATTTCCCCCTGGGGAATCGGCGGACCCGTGGGACCCATGGCGCTCGGATGGACATGAGTGGCGAAAAGGGTGAGGAAGCTCTGTCCCTTGATGATCGGCTCTCCCCCCTGTCCCGCCAGCATCACCACCTGCCCATCAACGACCACCTGCTGACCCTTGACGGTAATTCCCGAAGCGGCCATCTCCACCTTGTTGCCGTTGGCATCTTCGATAGCGACGCCGCTGGATGACAGGGTGATGGTGTTGCCGTTGGCTTCCTCCACGATCACCTGGCCGGCGTCGGCGTCAAGGGTCAGGGTGTTCCCCTTGGCATCGGTTACAATAACCGTCCCTTTTTCATCCACGGTCATCTCGGTCCCGGCCGGGTGGGCAAGGCGGAACTTCTCCTTCCCCGATTCATCATCGAACTGGAGGACATGTCCCGACGGGGTCTTCAGCAACCGGGTCGTCGGGGGTGACTTGTCCGCCTCCGCCGGCGGGTCGCCCCCCGCCTGCCAGAAGGTGCCGGTCCAGATGGGCAGGTCCACGTTCCCCGCCTCGAACTCCACCCAGACCTGGGCATCCACCTCGGGAACCACGAAGAGACCCTGGTCGGCAAGACCGCCGAAGGGAAGGCTCGGAAGCGCCCAGCCGGTCGGGGTCTCGCCGAGAACCGATGGCACCAGAAGGCGAATCCGCCCCCTTTTCTCCGGGTCGTCGTTATCCGTCACAAACCCCCGGTACTTGCCGTAGTAGCGGTTTCGGTACTGCCGAGCCAGCTCAAGAAGCAGGTCTTCCATCTATCCCCCCAGAACGCCGTCCAGAAGACCACCGGCGCCGCTGCCCAGGTTGTCGCCATAGGCATTGCGCAGCAGGTTGAAGCTCTGACGGTAGCCTTCGGTGCTGAAACGGTGCCTGACGGTATCCACGAACCAGATGCCGCCGTACCGATCCCCCACACCGTCCACCCCAACGGGCTCTCCCACCCGCAACACATGGCCGTAGAGAGAACCGTCCAGTTCCCCCTCCCCCTTCACCCGGAGGGAGAGATCGTTGGCCCGCCGCTGGGCCCGGGCCCGCCATTCGTCTTCACTCATCTCCCCCTGGCGGCTCATGCGCCAGGCGAAGTCCGGGAGGCCGCTGCCGGCCCCCGCGGCCGCCTCGTTCCCAAGAAGCGGCAGATCCGGTTCCACCGTCTCGGAAACGGTTCCGCTCCCGGCGGTCTCGGCCCGGTCGAAGGAAACGCGGTCGGCCTGGTGCCCGTCGTCGCGGACCGAAAAGCGGTAGGCGCTGGTATCCTTGCCGGCGTACACCATGATGGTCGCCTGGGGTTCCGCGTCGAGGCGCATGGGGCCGAAATAGGCCATCCCCTCCCGGAAGATGAGGTCATAGCCGTTGGCCTCGGCCCGCCTCCGGAGAAACTCGATGTCCGTCCCGTCCTGGTTGATGACGAGGCCCGTCTGGCCGCTTTCGCTGGCCGGGTCCGGAGAGAGACCGTACTTTCCGAGGATCGTGGGAACGATCACCTGGTCGGTCGTGGGGGCGTCGCCTCCCCAGACCATCCGAACATGCTCCCGGTCCAGGGCCAGGGAGTCGTCCCTGCATTCCACCGTCACCCGCACACTTCCGGCGTCTTCCGGATAGTCGGCCCGAACCTCCCGGATGTACCCCCGCATGATTTCCTCGGTATCGCTGCCGAAGGCCGCTTCGAGAATGATGGGCTCCCAGGGGGCAAGACGCCCGTCGTCCTGGACGAGCCACTTCCCCTGTTCGTCGCGGCGGCTTTCGAAGGTGATCACCGCCACCGCCGGCTCGGACCGGCTGGCATCCACCGTCACCTCCGTAAGAAAGGGATAGAGGTCGGGAATCTCAAGACCTGCGCTGCCCACTCGGATGATGCACTCGGCAGGCTCACGGCGTTTTGACGAAAAGATATCCAGGATCATGGCCTATTCCTTCGCCTTCGGGATCAGGATCACCCGTCCTTCCATCTCCTCCAGCATCATGTCGCCGCCATAAAAGAAGTCCGGATTGGCGTCGACGATCCGCCACCAGAGGCGATCGTCGTTGTAATAGTGGCGCGCCAGAAGGTCCAGCCGGTCGCCGGCTTTCACCACATGCTCCACAACGCCGGTGGCGGACCCGATGGTCCGGGGGCGGATCCCCGCGAAAACCGTAACCCCGTCGGGGGACGGCTTGAAGGTCTGGCTCTTCTCGTAGCGGCTCCCCTTCTGGAACATGTCAGAAAATCCCTCCGATCACGGTGCTTCCCGAGTTAAGTGCCGCCCCGATCACCTGTCTCACCTTCTCGGCCTGGTAGAAGGGGTTGTTCCCTTCGATGACCTGCATGGTGAGATTGGCCCGGGCCCGATAGGGAACCAGGGAAGGGAGATGGGCCTCTTCGGTCACGCGGATACTGGTGAGAAATACGGGCAGGATATGGGTTCCCCAGACCAGCAGAAGCACCGATGCGGATTCGCTCCGCTGGAAGGCCCGCTGGCCGCCGAGATCGAGGCTCGCCAGGGTCTGGAAACCACCCGGCCCCTGTGCCTTGGGCTCCACCATGGTGCGCAGCGTATCCAACTCCGGCTCGATGCCGCATTCGCAGGCGACGGAATAATCCGGGTGATTCGGGTCGCTCATCCGGTCGGTGGCGTCCAGTAGGATATCCAGAGAAAAGCTTTCCGGCTGTACGGTGACCCCCTGGGCCACCCGTGCCGTCTCCGTGGGAAGCGCAAAGTCGTATCCCCCTCGGGTGCCCGGGGCGCTTCCGGTCCGCAGGGTGAGAGTGCGGGTGCGGGTGAGGGACTGGGGGTTGAAGTCGAAGACCAGCACCAGCGGCGGAATCGAGAGGGCGTATTCGATAAGCATTCCCTTGACGGTGTTGAGCATCTCTTACCTCATTTCGTTCAGAATTCCGGTATGGACCGATGCCGCTACCGCCCTCGCCACGTCCCGGTCGGTGGCGAGGGGAGCAACCTCCACAGGCGGCACCGCCAGCCGGTCCAATTGCAGGTCGGCCGTCATCGGGACCGCTGCCAGTTCCTCCGCCACCAGGCGGGCAATCTCCCCGGCCCGGTCCTGGAAAGCTTGGGGCAACTGCAGGTGCAGGTGGTCGATGGTCAACATGGCGACTCTCCGGGGAGAAAGGGCGCCATGGGTCCCAGGTCCGTGGAAGACAGTTCCCGGCCGTCCTTGCCCAGCTCCCGCCAGATCGCCAGGGCCACGTGACCGAGGCTCAGGGGCTTCCCCGCACCGGCGGCCAGGTAGGCCGCGTGGAGGGCGGCATTGCGGATGCTCCCGCCGGTCAGGTTGACGGCAGCGCCGAGAAAGGCGGGGTTCACCCCCGGCTCCCTCGGCATCCTGGGCGGCAGGAGCCGCTGCCAGAGCCGTGTCCGGGCCTCGGCGTCGGGGCGGGGAAAATCCACCACCACCTGGAAGCGGCGGGCAAAGGCCGGGTCCAGGTGTTTGCGGAGATTGGTGGTGAGGATCACCGGCCCCGAGTGGGACTCGATGCGGGCCAGCAGGTGGCTTACCTCCATGTTGGCGTAGCGATCCCGGGCCTCCCTCACCTCCCCCCGCTTGCTGAAGAGGCTGTCGGCTTCGTCGAACTGCAGGATCATTGGCTGGCCGTGGGCCGCATCAAAAAGGCGGTTCAGGTTCTTTTCCGTTTCACCAATGTACTTGCTCACCAACCGCCCAAGATCGACCCGGTAGAGGGGCCAACCCAGCCTGGCGGCGAGGACCGCGGCGGCAAAGGTCTTTCCCGTCCCCGACGGACCGGAGAAGAGCCCAACGGGACCGCCGCAATCGCTGCCTCCCCAATCCCCGACCACAATGGCCTTGTGGGTGATCCAGAGGAGAAACTCCCGGAGCATCGCAACCCGGTCCGGCGGCAGCACAAGATCTTCCCACCGGGCCGGAGTTTTCACCAGGACCGCCCCCGGCAGATCCCCGGTGACGGCGGGACGACCCAGAAGCCGGGCTGTCACACCCGCTGCCGGACGGAGCGGCTGGAAGGGGTCTCCCCCCTCCACTTCAATGAGGCCGCCAATGCGCAGGGGGGATGCCTCGGAAAGGGCGGTGTAGAGAAGCGCCGTTTCCTCGGGAGTCACGGCCAGGATCTCCTGGAGGAGGGCCGGCGTCGGGTAAGGAGTCGGCGCTCCGGGCTGCAGCGCCTGAAAGAGCCACCCAAGCCGCGGTTCCGCCTCGGGCGCCACCGCACAGGCGAGGACGTCGAACTCCAGGGAAGAGAGTCCGGTGGACGTCACCGCGTCCCATCCCCCCTCCTCCCGGCGGAAGGCCTCCACCTGCTGCTGCAACGTCCGAAGGCGATCCAGCTCAACCTGGGACGCCTGCCGCCCCTGGCGGGACTCAGCCAGGATATGGGCCAGCAGGCTGATCCTCTCCCATTCGGATGTGAAGCAAGCCTCTCCCCTGATCCGCACGGTGGATTCCATCACGGCCCTCCGTAGACGGTCACCAGAAGGGGATTGCTCCGCACCTTCAGCGTCACTCCGTCCGCCCCCCGCACCCAGCTCCGCTCGGCATAGAGGACCGCTTGGCCTCCGCCGGAGACAAGGTCCACGGGAAGCGCAACTTCAACGGTCTGGGCGTCAAGGCCCAGACCGGGATCAAGGGTCAGGTCCGTGGCTGTTGTGTCCGTCTTGTCCGCCGCATCCTGCCAACCGCCTGTGCTCGTCCATCGCTGCCAGGCAAGGGAGACGGCGGCTCCCGGCTCCCCGGCCACCCAGACGTGAGGCAAAAAATCGTTCAGTTCCTGGCTCCCCAGGGCAAAAAGAAGGCTGCTGGCGCATACCCCATCGGCCACGAAACAGATGGCCGGCGCCCAGTCCGGCCGCGCGGTGTCCACCGTCAACCGGGGAACAGGCGGCGCGGCGGCCGCCCCGGAAAAGGGTGCGATCCGGGCTGCGGAAACGGCTCGGATTTCTGAACCGATCCGCCCCACCAGGGGGCTTTCGGGACGAGGTTCCCTGGGAAGCACCGGCGCCAGGGCCATCTCGTAGGAGATGGAGGGGCGGTAACTCACGTCACCCTGGGTCGACCAGATGTGATTCAGGTCATCGGCGCCCAGGGGGAAAAAGACCACCTGGAGCCGGAACGTCTCGTCGCCCACCGTAAGCGCGGACAGCACCGGCGTCTCGTGGAAGAGCCGCATCACCTCGCCGAGGAGGCGCAGGTCGTTCTCTCCGGCGCTCACCTGCTCCTCCTCGATGCCGAAGCCGGTGATCAGGCAGTGGAGCCGCACCCACCAGGGATCGCCGGGAGTGTCGCCGGTATATAAACCCGCCGGCTCGATCCGGTAGAAGAAGAGGTTCACCCGGTGGGTCGTGTCGGTTACGGCCGGCGCGGCGCTGGCCGGAGAGCCGACCATGACCTGGATCGAATTGGCGCTGGCGTCGAGCCCCACGCTGACGAAGTCGGCAATGGCCCGACAGACGCGGGAAAGTGATGAACGCGGAAGGGCCATATTCAGAAATTCCTCAAATAGTGACGGCTGGCCAGATCCGGCCGGGAGCGCTCCCCGCTCCGGGGTGAACGATCTGCCGGCGCCGGGACAACCACCACGACCTCGATGACGCCGATCCTGACCTGGGGTTCCGAAGGCGGAAGGGAACGGCCGGACCCTTTTTCTTCGTTGTCCTTCGGGATCGGAGGCAGTGGACGGCCGGACGGCCGGTGGAAACGCTCCGCACCTTCGGAAGCCGGGGGCGAAGACCGGACGGCGGCCGGCATACCGCCGTGATGAGGTTCCTGCCGCGCCGTGCCTGCAGGAACCTGCCCTACCGCCGATGGAGAAGTCTTCCCCTGCAGCCTCGCGGCCTGCTCCATGGCATTATTTTCCGTCGTTATTTCTGTGAATTGATCAGGAGGGGCGGTGGAACCCGCACGGTTCAATCCCGCTTGCCGTCTCCCCTGCGTTTCCGCAGACACTTTCCCGGTTCGTGACGCCGCATCTCCCGATGAAGATTCCCGTACAGATGAATCCCTCGCGTCCACTGAAACCAGAGGAGCATCGATAGAATCACCGTCGTGAAACGACTTCATCGACTCAACGCGGAACCTGTCCGATTCCGTTCGGGCGCTTTCGCGACCTGCCTGCTTTCGTGCCGCAGGATTGGGAAGGCTTACGCCTTTCATCGTCACCTCCGGAATGCCCGCACCCGGGGTGTATTCCGGAGGCGAAGGGCCCACCACCCGGCGGGTGACGGCTCCACCATCCTGCAGGGTTCCTCGCCCCGCATTCACCGGCTGACCGCCGCCCTCCTCCCGAAGTCTTATCTCCACGATATCGTTCTCCATGCTCACGGCGGGCAACCCGGAAGTCTCTTCATCCGCCTCCACCGGAACACCCGTCTGCTCCTCCATTTGCTGCTTGACCTGCGGCGCCTCAGATCGTTCGCCGATTCGAGACATCGCCTCTCCAGGCAAAGATTCCCCGATGAAGAAATCGCTTATTCCCGCCCGGTCGCTTCCGCGCCCCCCCTGCTCCCCTGTTCCAGGATCGGGAAGGTCTGCGCCTTCCGTCGTCATCCCGTGCCGTCCCGCAACCTGGGTCTGTCCCGTGTGCAAAGGGTCCACAACCCTGCGGGCAGGAGACCCATCCTGAACCGGCGTCTGCACCGCAGAAAATGGCTGGCCGCCCTCTTCTTCCCGGAGCCGCATTTCCACTGTGCCGCTCCCGCTGCTTGCGGCAGGCGCCGCGGATACGCAGGCGGCTGTGCCCCCCCTGCGGCTGTCGCGTAGAATATCGGTAAAAAATCCCATCATGTTCCTCTTCGTTAACGTGTCATTCCCTGCGCCTCGTCGATCAGATCAAGATAGCGCCGGCGCCGGTGCAGGGGAAGCGCCAGGATTTCCGCCTCACTCCAGTGGTAGGTGAAAGCGAGGATATGGATTTCCCGGAGGAACCCCTCCCCGAGCCGGTTAGACAGAATCCGGTAGGGATCCACATCGATCCCGTGGGCTGTGCCGCAGGCGGGACAGGGGGCCTGCACCGACACTGCCACTTCCGGCGCCGCCTCCTCCAGGGCTGACTCGATCCTGGCCACATCGCCGGGGGAAAAGGCCTTCACCCTGTCACCATGCGAGAGGTGATCTTCCACCCGTCGTCCGGAAAATGCCACCAGGCAGCGTTTCATTAGACTCAGGATAGCTTCGCTGTCGTCGGCAAAGCCCGCAAGGATTTCCTGATCGGCCCCGGTGGGCACGCGGAATCTGCATCGCCCGAGACTCGTCTCTACCTCGGCAAAGGGATACCCAGGCCCCGCCTCCTTCACCGGCAGATTCCGGTAATCCACAGCGAAATCGAACTGTTCGCCGCACTGGCCGCAGCGGGCCGTGAACCAGTTTTCCCCCAGGCCGAACTCCACGGCCAGCCTTGCCATGAGGAACTGGCGATCACCGACGGAAAGCGCCGCCACGGTGGCCGGCAAGGGGAGTTCCCCCCCTACGTGCTCCAGGGCGGCGGCCAGGGCCTTCGTCACCCGGGTCGGCATGGGAGAGTTTCCCTCGGCCGCCTCGTCCAGGGCCAGTTCCACCACCCCAGTCAGGGAACAAAAGGCAAAATCCCGGCGCCGGACGCCATCACGGAGGGTTCCGCCGGGGAGCCTCATCAGGACTCAGCCGGCTCGGCAACGCTGGTATCCCGTTCCCACCCCTCGTGTTGCAGGGTGACGGACTGGATGCCGACGGTGTTCATGTTCCCGGCATCGAGATCCGGCAGCGCCTGATAGTCGGATACCCAGGCCCGGTAGAGTTTGTAGGATATGGCCACCTTCCCCTGGAGGTTCAGGACGTTGATGATGATGTCCTTTCGGTAGTTCTTCAGCGATAGGGCGGCATCCCCCTGGATGTTGTTGACGAGGTTCGCCCAGCTTTCGAAGACCGGGTCATGGGTAAGCCCCTGCTCCAGGTTCACGGGATCGTAGCTGGTTCCCCCCGGCATGATCCGCTCGTGGGACGGATCGTTGGAGGCACGCCACTTCACCGGCGTCGTCTTCTTCTTGAGGGCCCCCATTTTTTTCATCCCCGCCACAACCTTGCCGTCGATGACGACCTGGAACTTGAAGGTGCGGTAGGGATCGTACCGATGTGTGTTGACTGGAAAGAGCGGTGCTGCCATCACAAGCCTCCTTTGATTCGGCTGTTGAAAAGAAAATTATTGTTCAGCAACCTTCTGCTGGATGCGGACAATGACGAATTCTGCGGGCTTCAAGGGGGCGAAACCGACAATGACGATCACCTGGCCCCGGTCGATATCCCCCTGATTCATGGTGTCCCCGAGGCCGCAGCGGACGAAGTAGGCGTCGTTGGCCTTTTCGCCCTGGAAGGCCCCCGCCCGGAAGAGGCCGTCCATGAAGGACCCGATGTTGGCCCGCAGAGAGGCCCAGAGGTTATGGTTGTTGGGCTCGAAGACCGCCCACTGAATGCCGTTGTAGATGCTCTGCTCGATCATGATGGCGGTGCGCCGGATGGGAACGTAACGCCACTCAGGGTCGGCCTTGGTGGCCAGGGTGCGGCTCCCCCAGATGACAGGCCCGTATCCCGGCATCTTCCGCAGGCAGTTGATGCCAAGGGGATTCAGGGAATCCTGCTCCCCGTCTTCCACCGGATACTGCATGCCGGCCACGCCCAGAAGAGACGTCTCGACCCCAGCCGGGGCCTTCCAGACGCCGCGGCGGCCGTCTATCTTGGCCCACATGCCGGCGGCAAGGCCGCTGGGCGCCACCAGAAGGGTGGACGGCACTCCGGGATTCCTCTCGGCGCTGTAGAAGGGGTTGGCCACCTTCACCCAGGGATAGTAGACCACCGAGTAGGTCTTGGGCTTGAATCCCAGATCGTTGACCGCCTTTTCGGTCTTGAGTTCCACCCCCCGGGGGGGATCGACGATGACCATGCGGCTTTTCATCTTCTCGGCATGGGCCACAGCGGCGTCGATGACCCCCTGCTCGGCGGTGGTGTTCCAGGTCTGGCCCGGCAGGCAGAGGATGCTGATGTCACGCACCTTTTCAAAGGCGGCAAAGATGTCGTCATAGGCGTCCTGATCGGGAAGACTGCCATTGGTTCCTCCGCCCAGGGAGACCTGGCCGGCGATTCCTGAAAGGAGCGCGTCCAGGGACTGCTGGCCGGTCCGCTGGGTGCCTTCGTTGGCCAATCCCAGCAGCAAAACCGTCGAGGCATCGGTGGCGTCTCCGGAACCGGTCACCACCACCGATGAGGTGATGAGGCGGGTACCGGAAGTGAGGACAAGCCCGCTGCCTTCCACGACGCAGGTGAAGTCGCGCACCGCCGGATTGGCTACGACGGATCCCCTCACCAGGGTCTGGATGCTTCCCGCCACATCGGAAAGGGTGCTTGCGGCACTGAACTCGCCGGCGCCGAAGTTCACCGTCCGGGCGGTCCCGTCCACGGTAACGGTCATGGTCCGGCCGTTCAGGACACTGAAGTCGGCAACGGCTGCAAGATCCCTGCTGATGCTCGCACCCAGCAGGTACTGGCTGACATCCTGCATCTCCACGTTGATCAGCGCCGAGGCGTCATTCACCTTGCTCTCGATGTAATCGGGAGCGCTGTCGTCGACCACGGTCAGGTCGCTGAACCGCTCCCGCTCCTTGAACTCGCTTCCGTCCATGACGCCGACCTTCAGGGTGTAGTAGCCGGGGGCATCCGCCTTGGCCTCGAACCGGATACGCAGTTCGCTGCCCCATTCCCCCGGATTAACCGCCGAAAAGCGGAGGATCTGGGTGGAATCGACAGGATTGACCAGGAATCCCTCGGCAGCGTCTGCGCTCCCCGCCAGAATGGCCCGCACGATGTAGGCGGCGGTGCCTCCGTTTTGAAAAAAGCTGTAGACCGCGAACCCCATGGGGTCGCCTGCGGCCAATTTCCCCAGATCGCGGATTCCGCCGAACTGCTCCTCATAGTCGCTCCACTTGAACAGAAGCGTCGGCTCTGCAACCGGCCCCTTCGTGGTGAAGCCGACAAACGCCGCTGTGGACGTACTGACCCCTTCAATCGGCTTGGAGCCACTCGGGATTTCTTCCACATATACGCCCGGGTGAAGATACGTAGGCATCGTTTAAACTCCTTTCTTCAGAATGTATGTACGGCAAAAGATGGGACTGTTGCTGACACCATGGCTTTCATTGCGAGAGTCCGCTTCGGGAGAGAATATGGCAAGAAATCCGCGTCTCGCATTGTTGGACCTCTTCAATACGCCTGCTGACCCTTCCCTTTGCTGGAGAACATGTTGCCGAGTTCACCTCTGGACAATCAATATACACCGTTTCAAAGGAAGTTTAAGGAAGGAAAATTTGGTAACTTACTGTACTAAAAAATAGCCCTAAAGCATTTACAATGTAAATACGGAAAGAATTACGTATAATTCCCAGTTCATTCCTGGTATAAAGAACGGCGGGGGCTGAAAAGGCGCTCAGGGGTTATGCTGTGGGAGAAAAGGGTTGATCATTCCGGTACGGTCGATTCTCGGCCAGGGCAGCCCATAATATCTCAAGGCGACACGCTGCCTCCGCTCCGCTGAACGCCGAAGGCAGGGGGCGGACAGTTGCACGTCCCTGACCAGGGTCAAGTCATTCGCAATCATAACACCATGAATTAATTGCACAATAATGATGAAGGTCCCTTTGCCTGCAAGGGCTCGATATTAGAAATGAATTGGCCAACTTTGACGGGGTACTGCGTCCCTGACCGATAGGACTTGACAGCGTCCGGAAAAATGGGAAAATATGACAAATTGTCCTTCACAGAGAGGATTTCGACCCGCCTGCCGCCACTGTTCAGCCGGATCGGACGGGAAGGGTTCAAGGTCGTCTGACATTGCGAGCCGATGGACGGCAACGCCTGTCAGAACAGCTTCGGAAAAAAAAGGCGCCATGGAAGTGAGATCTTGAACGAAATTCCTTCCCTGCTAAGGGATTTTTTAAGGATGGGCATCGACGTAAGCAAGAAAGGTTTGAGCATATGAACGAGCAGAATCCAGGCAGATTGGAGCCCTTCGAGATCTGTTCGATCCGGCCTCCCACGGAAAACAGCAGCCTGACCTTTCGGCTGACCCGTAACTGCTATTGGAACAAGTGCGCATTCTGCCCGGTGTACAAACTTGGCGCCCGTTTTTCCCGTCGTTCACTCGATGAAATCCGCAGAGACATTGAACGAGCCAGGCAGCTCGAAAATTGGATGCTGGCCCGCGGAATCGGCACAAACGGGTATACCCGGGCCGATTACGAAAAGCTCCCCGGACTGGCCGAGGAGATCCGCCGGACCGGAAGGAAAGCGCATCATCAAGCCCGGACGCACAAGGCAGCCGCGGAGATTCCGGAAGATGTCGATCCTCGCCTGGCCTGGTTTTTCTCCTGGTTCAACGACCAGCCTTCCCTTGAGGACAGCCTTGCCCATCTGCTGAGCTGGCGCCTAGCCGGAGGAAAAACCTGTTTTCTGGGTGATGCGGACGGGCTGATCCTGAAGCCGGAATTCCTGGCCGCTGTCCTGGACGAAATCAAATCCCGTTTTCCGTCCCTTCAGCGCTTCACCGTTTACGGGCGGACCCGGACGGCGGCCAGGCAGCGGAGCCTCGCCGACCTGCAGTCCATGGCCGCAGCCGGGCTGAACCGGGTGCATTTCGGCATTGAAAGCGGAAGCGACCAGGTCCTGGCCTTTGTGAATAAAGGGGAAAGCAGTGCGGATCACATCGAGGGCTGCCTGAAAACAAAAGAAGCCGGCATCTCCTGCTCGGTTTACATCATGCCCGGCCTAGGCGGCACCGCACGTTCAGAGGAGCATGCCCTGGAAACCGCGCGGGTCATCAATGCCGCCGCCCCGGATTTTGTCCGCCTCCGGACGCTGGAGATTTTTCCCCAGACGCCCCTGGAGCAGGCGGTGAAAGAGGGCAGGTTCACGGAGTGCCCGGAAGAGCAGGTCATCCGAGAGCTGAGAATCCTGATCAGCCGGATTGATGCGGAAACCGAACTCCTGAGCGACAGCGCCTCCAATCTCCTGGATTTGTATGGAAAGCTTCCCCATGACCGCATCCGGCTCCTGAAGATCATCGATGGCTACCTGGACCTGCCGGAACAAAGCAAGCGGATCTTCAGTCTTGATGCGCGGCTCCGCTCCTTTCTCGGCCAATACGGAGGGCTCCCTGAAGATCTGTATGCGCTCCTAAGCCCTTATGTCAGGGACGGGGAGCTCGACATGAGCCGCTGCCCCCATGACACCCTGGAAGGCATCACCTGTGCGATCCGCTCCCGGTTGATGCCCTGAAAAACGGGGAAATCGCCGGCTCCGGATCTTCCCCCGGTCAGGCCGCGGGAATCCGCCTCTTGAACTCAAGCCCCAGGATGCTCACATCATCCCTGAGTTTTTCTCCCTGAGCAAAACCCTCGATGGCCCGGACGATCTCATCCAGCATGACACCGATATCCAGTCCATGCAGACTCTTCACAAGGGCGTAAAACCTTTCCTCCCCGAACAATTCCCCTTTATCGTTGGTAAATTCAAACACGCCGTCCGTATAAATAATGATTTTATCCCCCGCCGAAAAGGCCTTATCCTCCTCCTCGAAGGGCAGGACCCCTCCCAGACCGATAATGGTCCCCCCCTTTTCCAGCAGTTCGAAGGTTCCATCGGCATGGAGAAGAATGGGCGGGGGATGGGCGGCGTTGCTGTAGACCAGATGGCCATGATGGATATCGACAATGAGATAGATGACGGTCAGAAACTTTTCAAAGCGCTCCCAGGGGTATTCCAGGTCCAGGGCCGTGAGCACTTCTCCCGGAGAGACAATTTCATAATCCGGCGTGCAGCCGGGCTTCTTCCGAATGGTGCAGCCCATGTGAGGCTGAAGGGTCTGGGAAAGGGAAAACGTCACCAGGGCCGGGGGCACTCCATGTCCACTGACGTCGATCATGTAAAACCCGAGGTGATCCTCGTCGAGGCGGATCACGTTGAAGATGTCGCCTCCGATCGTTTCGGAAGGCGTAAACTTCCACTCGATCTCCAGATCTTCGTCCTTCCGGCTCGCCTTCTGCCTCTGCGGCAGAAGGCACTGCTGAATCCCGGCGGCCGCCTGGAGGTCTTCATCAAGCTTCTTCTGCTTTTCAAGCAGTTTGGCATTGGCCATATTCAAAAAATAGTCGCTGAACGCAAAGATGGTCCGGCTCAAACAGGAATTGAGGCTTTGCAGCGCCTCCAGCAGGGCATCGCCCGTCAACTCTTTCACAAGGATCGGGATCAGGATCGTCCGGTAGATTTCAAAAGCCTTCTGGACTTCCGAAAGAGAAAAGCCGCCTTCCAGACGCATCTTGCAGACCCTGACGATGAAGGCGTCTATTTTTGAGAAGTCCCCCCGGACCATCGCGGCGTAGTTTGCCTCGCCGGCCTGTGATGTCGTGTCTAGAAGCTCTTCCAACGGGCGCCTGGCATACCCGGAACTGACCTCCTCATGAAGGCGATGCGCCCACTTCAGGGCGACGTGATCTCGGTATTTTTGAAGGATATCGGCAAGGTTCATGATGCTTAACATGCCTCCAGTGATCAATGTAAGGTTGGCCCGCCGACCGCTGATTGACGCCGTAACGCTTTCCTGAAAGCGGGCAGACGGAGCGGGCGGGTGGCCCCATATCCGACAGGTCAACGATGACGCAAATGCCGGGGCCGCCGTAAAAATGACGTGTTTCCGCAACATGCGGGGCCTGTTTCCGCTGGACGAAAAATCCCATTCCGGCAGATCGATGGAAAACGTTCAGGCAACAGGGGCAAGAGGGTCCGGAACCGGTGTACGTAACTGGGACATTATACTTTTATATGGAATTTTGAACCTGTATGCAACAAAAACATGGGAAAGTGCTTTCCGGCGGACCGTGGAGAACAGGAAATTTCCCGCCTGCAAGCCCTGCCATTCAGCGATTGCCGATGTATTTTTTGCAGCGATTCTGATATGGGGGAAC
>JAVETB010000050.1:0-20219 GCA_034006265.1 Syntrophus sp. (in: bacteria)
GAATGTTCATTGACCGCTTCCCGCTACCGCGAGAAGACCAGACCATTATCTCGGTACATTCTTACTTATTCTTTCCCTTGTCGCTCTTTGTGATGCGGGATGATTCCACGTCTCTGAATCGGCTTTTCGATCGGTTTCTGCCAATGCCGTATATCGTCCATATTGATACGGCATAAAGATCGTTTAATCCGCCAGGATAAAAGATCATTCCCTCGAGTGGCGTATATTTCAAACATTTCATCTATCTGTCATCAAATTGCAACAATTTTCCTGTAAAAATCCCATGATTTCATTTTAAGCCCTGTTACAGGGTCAACCATGATGGAGAAAAGAAATTTAAAGGAGGATTTTAAAGTGAAAAAAGCTGGGTTATGGGTAATGAGTTGTTTCATGTTTCTGATATGCAGCCTTCCCGCTGCCGCAGCGAAGACGCTTGTGATCAAAGGCTCGACGACGGTGCTTCCTGTTGCACAGGTGGCCCTTGAAGCGTATATGAAGAGTCATCCGGGAGTAAACATTTCGCTTTCAGGCGGAGGATCGGGAGAGGGAATCAAGGCGTTGATCGACCGTTCAACGGACATCGCCAATTCGTCCCGGGAGATCAAGGAAAAAGAGACTGCCAGCGCCAAGGCAAAGGGCGTTTCTCCGATGGAACACGTGGTGGCTATCGATGCCATCGTCCCCATCGTAAATCCCCGGAACAAGGTCAATGGGCTGACTCGTGATCAATTGAGCCAGATCTATCAGGGAAAAATTAGAAACTGGAATGAGGTTGGCGGGGACAATATACCCATCGTGGTGGTTTCCCGTGACAGCAGCTCCGGCACCTACGAATCCTGGGGACACCTCGTGCTCAATGGTGCGAAGGTCACACCGAAAGCCCAGCTTCAAGCATCCAGTGGAGCCGTTGTGCAGACGGTGTCCAAAAACCGCTACGCCATCGGGTACATCGGTCTGGGATATCTGAACCGCTCCGTCAAGGGAGTGAGCGTCAATGGGATTCAGGCCTCCGTGCAGACCGTTCTGGCAAAGAGCTATCCCATTGCCCGGCCGCTCTATATGTATACAGACGGTCAGCCCAAAGGTGAGGTTGCCGGCTTCATCAATTATGTCCTGAGCCCTGCCGGTCAGAAGCTGGTGGAAAAGGAGGGGTTTGTACCCATCCAGGCTTCTGATAAAAAGGGTGCAAAGAAAGGGAAGAAGTAGGAGAGGGTGAGGTTTCATGACAAGACACGGAAAAGAAAAACTTATCAAGCTGTTCTTTCTCGGAATTGCCACCGTATCTATCCTGATTCTCGGGCTGATTGTGGTTTTTCTTTTCCGTGAAGGGGTGCCTATCTTTCGGGAAGTGTCCATTCATAATTTTCTCTTCGGGAAAGAATGGTACCCCACCTATGATCCTCCCGAATATGGAATCTGGCCGCTGATCGTCGGCTCTCTGGTGGTGACGGTCCTTTCCTCGCTGATTGCTGTTCCTCTGGGCGTCCTCTCCGCCATTTTCATTGCGGAGATTGCCCCGGTAGCCATCCGGGACTTCCTAAAGTCCGCCATTGAGCTGCTGGCTGGACTTCCTTCTGTTGTCCTGGGCTTTTTCGGCATGGTCGTTCTGGCGCCCTGGATGCAGGAAGCCTTGGATCTTCCCACCGGCTTGAATATCGTCAATGCTTCATTCATGCTGGCCATCATGGCGATTCCCACGATTTCAAGCATTTCAGAAGACGCTCTCTATGCCGTAGGCAAGGAGTTCAAGGAAGCCTCCTACGCCCTGGGGGCGACCCGCTATGAAACGATTACCCGAGTGATCGTTCCCACCGCCCTGTCCGGCATTTCGGCGGCGGTCATTCTGGGGATGGCAAGGGCCATTGGGGAAACCATGGTCGTTTTGATGGTGGCCGGCGGAGCGGCGGCCATGCCCGAAGGCCTATTCGACCCGGTTCGGCCGATGCCGGCAAGCATTGCCGCAGAGATGGGAGAGGCGCCATTCCGGAGTGGCCACTACCATGCCCTCTTTGCCACGGGAATCGTACTGTTTTTCCTGACCCTGTTTTTCAATTTGATTGCGGATTACGTTTCGAACCGCTTCAAACAGGTGGGATCGGCGACGCTTTAATCATGTTATCGGACATTCCTCTATGAACTTGAAATGGCGGTATCTTAAGCAGAATCTCTTCCTGGGCACAGCAACAATGTGTGTTCTTGCCATTATGGTTTCCCTTGGCGGAATCCTCTTTTACATTGTTGAAAACGGGTATCAGGCTGTCAACTGGGAATTCCTGAGCAGCCCGCCGCGCGATTCCATGACCAAGGGAGGCATTTTCCCCGCAATTCTCGGGACGCTTTACCTGACGATGGGCGCTATTCTCGTAGCCCTGCCCCTCGGAATCGCCTCGGCGGTCTACCTCACGGAATACGCCCGCCAGGGAAAGCTCATCCGGGCCATTCGACTTGGCGTCAACTGTCTGGCCGGCATCCCCTCCGTCGTATTCGGGTTGTTCGGCCTTGGTTTCTTGGTCGTATTCCTGCAGTTCGGCTCATGCATCCTGTCCGGAGCGCTGACACTGGGATTTCTGATTCTTCCCACAATCATCGGGGCCTCCGAAGAAGCCATGAAGGCCGTTCCCCAGACCTTCCGCGAAGCATCCTTGGCATTGGGCGTTTCAAAGTGGCGCACCATTTCCCGCATCGTTCTGCCAAACGCCATGCCGGGCATTCTGACCGGCTCCATTCTGGGCATCGGGCGGGCCGCCGGAGAAACGGCGCCGATCATGTTTACGGCAGCGGCTTTTTTCACGGCGAAGCTCCCATCGTCGATTTTTGACGAGGTCATGGCCTTGCCCTATCACATCTATGTCCTGGCCACGGCAGGCACACGGATTGAAGAAACCCGTCCCCTCCAGTTTGGAACCGTTCTCGTGCTGGTTGCCCTGGTTCTGGGGATCGACTTGATTGCCATTGTAATCCGCAGCCGGATGCGAAAAAGGAAGAGGTGGTAAATTTGAAAAATAACTCTATTATTGATGTCGTGGATGTCGATTTCTATTACGGTACGTTTCAAGCCCTGACGGACATTACCATGAATTTTGAAAAAAATGAGGTCACGGCCCTCATCGGTCCTTCAGGTTGCGGAAAATCCACACTGCTCCGGCTGCTCAACCGAATGAATGATCTTATCGATGGTTCTCGCCTGGTGGGTCAGGTGATCTTTGAAGACAGGAATATCTACGCCGCCGATGTCGACCCGGTGGAGGTTCGTCGTCGGATCGGCATGGTCTTTCAAAAGCCGAATCCTTTCCCTAAAAGCATCTTTGACAACATCACCTATGGACCCAAACTTCATGGCGTAAGAAAAAAAAGGGATCTCGAAGATCTGGTGGAGGCGAGCCTCAGGCAGGCGGTCCTGTGGGAAGAGGTCAAGGACATCCTGAACCGCTCGGCGATGACCCTCTCCGGTGGACAGCAGCAGCGGCTCTGCATTGCCCGCGCACTTGCCATGAAACCGGACGTCGTTCTCATGGATGAGCCGACTTCCGCTCTGGACCCCATATCCACGGCGAAGATCGAAGAACTCATTGATGAACTCAAAGAAAACTACACGATCATCATCGTAACCCATAACATGCAGCAGGCGGCCCGCGTATCAGGGAAAACGGGATTTTTTTATCTGGGACGGCTGATTGAATTCAATTCCACGGAAAAGATCTTCACGAACCCGGATGAGAAACAGACGGAAGACTACATCACGGGCCGGTTTGGATAAGGAAACCAGGACAGACTCTTAACATCACGAGGTATACATCATGGTAGACAGGCGTCATACAAGCACCCACTACGAAAAGGAGCTTAAGGAACTGAAGGATGGATTGCTTTATCTGGGAGGCCTGGCCGAGAATGCCATAAAGAACGCTCTGCAGGCGCTCGTGGAGAGAAATTCGGAACTGGCAAGAATGGTCATTGCAGACGACGCCGCCATTGATCAGCTCGATTCGGAGAATGAAGACCGGTGCATCCGCATTCTCGCCCTGCGGCAGCCGGCAGCACGGGACCTGCGCTTCATCGCCACGGCCATCAAAATCAACGGTCATCTGGAACGGATCGGAGACATGGCGGTCAACATTGCCGAGAAGGTCCTTCTTCTCAATGAGGAGCCGCAATTGAAGCCCTATGTTGACATTCCGCGAATGGCGGAAATCACCCAGAAAATGATCCGTCAGAGTCTGGACTCCCTGATTCGGGAGGACGTGGATTTGGCGGATCAGGTCCGCAGGGAGGATGAAAACGTCGACAATTTAAATGAGCAGGTGTTTCGCGAACTCCTGACGTTCATGATACAGGACCCCAGAACGATCCGGACCGCTCTGCTCATCATGCAGATCGCCAAGAACCTGGAGCGGATTTCGGATCATGCCGAGGGGATTGCAGATATGGTCATCTATCTGGTGACAGGAAAAAGCGTCCGGCATAATGATTCTTTGGAACCGAAAGGGCGCATGGCGTGAAGAAGCGGCTTTTTATCCGGATCCTGATCAGCTACTGTGCGGTGATCCTCCTGGTTGCCGCCATTGTTGCCGTGCTTTTCTCCCGGCAGATACGTCTCCTTGAGACGAAGCAGATCGAGGAAAGCCTTCTTCACTCGGCACGTCTCGTGTCACTTGTTCCTTTTGACAAGACCAGGAGCAACATTCGTTTTCTGGCACAGGAAGCCGGAGCCAGGGTGACGATCATTGACGCCGGGGGAGGCGTCCTGGCGGATTCACGGGGAGACGTCTCTCAGATGGAAATTCATCTGAACCGCCCCGAAGTTGAGGAAGCCCGGTTGAGGGGATCCGGTAAATCGGTCCGGCGCAGCTCCACGTTGCGGGACGATGAAATGTATGTGGCTCTGGCTGTCCGGGACGAAAAGGGAATCAAGGGATACGTTCGAATGTCCCGTTCCCTGAAGGAAGTGGAAGATTCCGTGCAGCGCATGTATGGATTCCTCTACCGGACAATCGGTCTTGCCCTGCTGCCCACCCTCCTGCTGGCCCTTGTGTTTACCCGGAGGATCTTCCAGCCGATCCGGGAAATACGGGATTACACCCAGGCCATTCGCCGGGGGGATCATTCCGGGACCCTCCTTGTGAAAGCCTCCGATGAGTTGGGGCAGCTTGCGGAGGCGATCAATTATCTTGTCGAGGAATACCGGGAAAAGATCCAGCTGGCCCATGAGGAAAAGGGGAAACTGGAGGCCGCCTTGGCAAGCATGGTGGAAGGAGTCGTGGTTCTTGATTCTCAGGGACGCATCGAATCATCCAACCGCGGTATAGAAACCATTCTTGACCGTCAGAGTTCGGAGATTCATGGGGGATCCATTCTGGAAGCCTTTATGAGCGCAGATCTCCAGAAGGCTCTGGAGCGATTCCGGCGGGAGAGGACCCCAGTTCTTGAGGAAATCAGACTCGGCGGTAAGCAGCCGAACATCGTGGATGTGAATATTTCAGCCATTCAGGGTCTTCCCGCCGATGAGGAGAAAACGCTGCTGGTCTTTCACGATGTGACCCGGCTGAAAAAACTGGAACAGATGCGTACGGACTTTGTGGCCAATGTCACCCACGAAATCAGCACGCCGCTTACGGCCATTATCGGATTTCTCCAGACACTACTGGCGGGGGCATTGGAAGACAAGGAAACGGCGAGAAAATTTCTCCGGATCATTGCCAGCAACGCAGAGCGCCTGAGCCGACTTGTTGACGATCTCCTGACGCTTTCCAGTATTGAGCTCAACGAAACCAACCTGAAGCTTGAATCCCTTTCCGTGGATTCCCTGATACGGACGGTGCTCCCCATGGTGGAATACTCGGCGGCAGAAAAAAAGATTGCCCTGGATGCGATCATCCCCGAGGAAGTCCCCAAAATCCTTGCCGATCGGGACCGGGCGGTACAGGTGCTGATGAATGTGCTTCACAACGCTGTGAAATTCACGCCGGAAGAGGGAAGAGTCACTCTTTCCTGCCGTGAAGACGAAACGAGGGATTGGGTGGTTCTGCAGATTAAAGATACCGGGATCGGCATCCCTTCGCAGGAGATTCCCCGCCTCGGGGAGAGGTTCTACCGCGTGGATAAGGCACGCTCGCGGGAAATGGGGGGAACAGGTCTGGGGCTTTCCATCGTGAAGCACCTTATGGCTACTCACGGGGGGACGATGGAAATCGCCAGCGCTGTCGGCAAGGGAACGACCGTGTCCCTGTTCTTCAAAAGAGCCCCATAAGAGTCCTGTATGGGAGATTCCTTTCTTTTCCCTCTCCGTTAACCGGAAGGCAGCCTTTTTCGACCGGCCATTTCCTCTGAACATCATTCTGTCCATCCTCTGAACATTTTCGAACCCGGGATTATTGATTGAATTAAAGGAAACTTGATTTTAAAGTGATCCAATAAAATTTCAAGGAGGAGACCCTATGGCAAAAATGACGGACAGAATGAAGGAATTGTTTGAGAAGATCCCCACGGTTGTGCTGGCGACAGCGGACAGCGACGGAAAGCCGAACGCCGTGCCGGTGGGAGCCAAAAAGATTCTTGACGATGAAACGATTTTGATTTCAGATCAGTTTTTTAACAAGACTCTCAAAAACATGAAGGAAAACAATAACGTGGCCGTGACCTTCTGGGAAGGCCATGAAGGGTACCAGTTAAAAGGATCCGTCGTCCTGGAAACCAGCGGCAGCCGTTACGAGGAAACAGTCCGATGGATCGAGGAGCTTGGCAATGCTGCCGGGTTTCCTTTGAAATCTAAAGGGATCGCCATTTTGAAAATTGAAGAGATTTACGGGGTCACCCCAGGTCCGAAGGCGGGAAAGCTGCTGGCTTAGGAAGACTTGTACGGCAGCGATTGGGTGCCGACGATCCTGGAATTGGTGAGAGCCCCCGGCCATGGCGCGGGGGCTCTGCTCCTCAAAGGAGATTCCACGCCTCTTGATCTTTCGGTCAGTGATCAAGGGGATAGCGGTTTTTCTGACGGACTGACGAGCTTTCCTTCTTTATATCCTGTTGCCAACCTATTCTCCAAATACGCGCAAATCTGAGAGAAAAGAATATCCATCCTTTCCGAATCCGGCAGGACATGGCGGATCATCTCCAGGTAATGCATGGAATTGAGTATCTTGAATGTCGGCTCAAAATTGATGTCAAAGACCCAGCCGATCTGGAGCAGCTTGAGATCATTCAGTGTTTTAACATGATGGATATCAACCGGCCTTTGGTTTTCCAGGTCTGTATAAACCGCCTCTGAACATTCCGGTGCATCTGGCAGGCCGAGTTCAATCGCTTCATGGCGCCTGCCCTCTTTACTGTTATAGTAATCCGTAACAACACGAAAGATGTCGAGTTTGTCCGCATCGCGCAGCAGTCTGGCAAAAAACAGGCAGATTTCCGTCTCATCCGGAGGAAGCAGAGAGCGGTTGTGGTACCGGATGATTCGGAGAATCAAACTCGCCGTGGGTTCTGCCAGGAAGTGGAGCACACAATGGCTCTGCAATATCTGAACACCCAATTCGGCATGGTTTACGGACTTCTGATCCACAAAGGTCCTGTAACGGGCGTATTGTTCAAAGCGGCCGATGTCATGAAATAAGGCGGTGACCTCAGCAAGGAGCAATTTGTTTTCGGATAAGCCGAGCGATTTTCCGATGGCGGAAATGAGGCTGCATACCCGCTTTGAATGCTCCTCCTTCAGCTCAATCATTCGAGCCCCATGCTCATCCTGCTTGAAATTGAGAACATAGCTGGAGAACCAATGGTGAAGATCCTGGATCCGGATGTTGTTTAAGTCTGACAAAAGATGGTAGTTGAAATCCATGCATCCTCTTTTACTCGAAAAGGATGCCTATTTCAAGGAGTGGAGGAAGGATGACATCTTCAACAAAAAGGGGATTGGGGTTAGCGCCTGAAAGGTCTCAGTTCCTATCCTTGAAAGCGTTGAACAGAGAAAATAAACCATCCATCCCGAAATCGAAGCAGATTGGATATTGGATGTTACGAAGTCATTTCAGCTTCCCGGGGATGAGAAACCGAACCTTGTGATTCTGAATCTGGTGTTGCCGGGACGATCCGGGTTGGATGTCTACCGGTTCATCCGCCGGCGGGAGATTTAAAAAACTGCGCCCTGAAGTTAAATAACTCAGGGCGCAGTCTGTTTCGCCATGTATGTGAAAAGCGCAGAACGTTTGTTTAGAAGCTAAGATCCAGTCTGTGCATCAACAGGTAGGTGTCATCGACATCGTTGTCGGTGGCGCCCTTGTAAATGTCACCGGCCCAAAGATAACCGAAGCCGACCGTATAGGTCAGGTTGTCGTAAATTTTGTACGCGGCGGTGAGGTCGATTTCCGTTCCGTATTCGTCATCATCATACCCTTCCGGCTTCTCGTCGGCAAAGGCATAGCTCAGCCTGGCCTTGACGTCCAGTTTGGTGATCGGTTTGAAACCGCCGTAAACCTGGAACAGGTGGGCATTTTCCACGATCGCACCGGTATGATGATCGGTACCTAAACTGTTTGCGCTGGATGAGCTTCTTCCCAACCACTTGTTATTTACTGAATTCCAGAGGATCAGGCAGGGATCAAAGCTGGCGCCGCCGGTGGGCAGGCCTGACCGGTAACCGCTGGCACCAAAGAAGTTTGATCCTTCGATCTCTTCGTCGGAGTCGGGATCGTCACCGGAGACATAGGCGTAGAAGGCGCCGACATAGGCGGGGCCGATATTGCCCTTGGCGTGAATGAAGGCGTTCCATGCGCGGATGTCCACATCATCCCAATTCAGCTCGGATTCAGCTTCACCGTAAGCATAGTTGATTTCTGCTTCCACGAAGACAGGTCCGATAGTTGTCTGAACATAGGGAGAAAGCGTCCAGACTTTGGCCTTGTAATCGCCGTCACCGTAAAGATTTGCAAAGTTCTCGGTTGCGTCGTTCATGAACTGAATCTGGAGACCGGCCAGGCCGCCGTCCCACTTGTACTTGCCATAAACGCCGTAGTTGTCGCGATCGCCGTCATTGACGCCGCCGTCACTGACGATGTTATCGTAGTCCTCAGCGCCGTAGGCTTCGATCTGTTTCTCGTAGAAAGCGCCGACTTCCCAGGGGCCGTTCTTGGTGGAGAAACGGATGGCGTCCGCATCATAGTTATCGCTCGCGAAGACGGTGCCCCAGCCGTTCTGATTCTGACGACCCACATCAAACTGACCAAAGGGGACGGCAAAGCTGACCCAGGCGCGGTCAAAGGCGATGTTGTTGTCATCGGCATCTCTGCCGCCTGCATCATGACCCTGGCGATCTACAGCCGTGCCCATGTAACCGTACTGGCCCCAACGTCCCTCCAGGGCGTCAAAACGGGTGTTCAAGGTCAACCCCTCGGCGACCTTGAAGGCCGTAGCAACTCTCAGCCTCTGAGCGTACACGCCGCGAGCTGATTCACTATCCTTAAGGCCCCAGTTGTCCGCGTAGAGGCCTGTGACGTAGTAGGAGCCGCTGAATTTGACATCCGCCGCTGATGCGCTCAGGGCGAAGCCTGCGACCACTGCGACGGCGATCAACGCTACCCAAAATTTCTTCATTGTATCCTCCTAAAGAAAAATTCATTGTTGTCCTGATTTTTTTCAACGGGCATTGAAAAAATCACCATTATGTCCTCTAAATCTTGACGCTCAAAGTCTCAGGAAACCTGGTTCTCTTTTGTCCCCGACGACCACCTCCTTTCCTTCACATGGATCTTACTGAAATAACACCCTGCCCGAGGTTGTTTATGTTTACAAAGCAGGCCAAGGCCTGATAAGCGTCTGACCACTGTTCCTTCAGCCATCTGGTTTCTTGCGGAATTTCCTGTGCACAGGAATTAAACTTTGATTTTTGGCATTTCTTTCCCTCGTTAAATAGCTGGTCGCTATTAATTCACAAAGATGTAACCTTTGTGTGACAGATAGATTAAATACTCGTGAAATATTTCAAAACGGAATATCGAAGAGAATCTCCTGATGCTGTAACGATTTGATATGTCAGATATGTCAGATTCTTCGTCTGTTGGTCAAGCAAAAAATGACCTGTTGACGGTATATTTTCGACAATGAGCTATGAATAGTGATAGTTGTGGGTTGCAAGAGGAGGGCAGACTTGTAAATCAAAACAAAAAAGTCGTTTGTCTGCTTGGCTGCTGGAATTGAAAAGGCCCCTTGATTTAAGGAAAATGGATCAGGCGGGAATGAACGTGGTGCGCCTGGAAACGGCGGCAGAGGCGGCCATCATCCTAAATGTTCAGCTCGATCGCTCGAAATCCATGTTCCAAAATTTTTTTTTGAACTGACTTGACAGGGGGGATTTCGTGTTTATGTTACCGCCAAACCCTTTGGGAAAAAAGAAACCCCATTCTTTTTCATATTTTTAAAATTCAACAGGAAAGGAGATTGTTTCGGCATGAATATCAGGCCATTACAGGACAGAGTCATTGTTAAGAGGCTGGAGGAAGAACAGAAGACAAAGGGAGGAATCATCATTCCCGATACAGCGAAAGAAAAACCCATCGAGGGTGAGGTCGTTGCTGCGGGTAAGGGTAAAGTCACGGAAGATGGAAAGCTTCTCCCCCTGGATGTGAAAGTGGGCGATCGTGTACTGTTCAGCAAGTATGGCGGAACTGAGGTTAAGATTGAAGGCGAAGAATATCTCATCATGAGGGAAGACGATATTCTGGGAATCGTAGAGAAATAAGTTCGGAAGAATATACGAATAAGGAGGAATAAATATCTATGGGTGCAAAGTTACTGCAGTACGATGAAGAAGCACGAAAATCAATCCTGAACGGTGTCAACACCCTTGCGGATGCCGTAAAGGTAACCCTTGGTCCGAAGGGCCGCAATGTCATTATCGATAAAACCTTTGGCGCACCGACCGTCACCAAGGACGGTGTAACCGTTGCCAAGGAGATTGAGCTGGAAGACAAATTTGAAAACATGGGCGCCCAGATGGTCCGGGAAGTAGCCAGCAAGACAAGCGATGTGGCCGGTGACGGTACAACGACCGCTACGATTCTGGCCCAGGCCATCTATCGGGAAGGCGCCAAAACGGTCGCCGCAGGCAGCAATCCCATGGATGTAAAGCGCGGGATCGAAAAAGCCGTTGCAGCGGTCGTCGCGGAATTGAAGAACATCAGCAAACCCACCAAGGACCAGAAAGAGATCGCCCAGGTAGGGACAATTTCAGCAAACAACGATGAGACCATTGGGAACATCATTGCCGAGGCCATGGGAAAGGTCGGCAAGGAAGGCGTCATCACCGTCGAAGAGGCCAAGGGATTGGAGACGGAACTGGAGATCGTGGAAGGAATGCAGTTCGACCGCGGTTATCTGTCCCCCTATTTTGTCACCAATCCGGAGAAGATGGAAGTCAGCCTGGAAGACTGCCTCATTCTCATTTATGACAAAAAGATCAGCGGCATGAAAGACCTGCTGCCGATCCTCGAACAGATCGCGAAGATGGGTAAACCGCTGCTGATCATAGCAGAAGACATCGAAGGCGAGGCCCTGGCGACCCTGGTGGTCAACAAGATCCGAGGAACCCTTCATGTGGCGGCTGTCAAGGCCCCAGGATTCGGCGACCGGCGCAAGGCGATGCTGGAAGACATCGCCATCCTCACGGGCGGTGCGGTCATTTCGGAAGACATGGGATATAAGCTGGAGAACACCCGCCTCGAAGATCTGGGCCGCGCCAAGAGAATCCAGATCGACAAAGACAATACCACCATCATCGACGGCGCCGGCGAACGGGCCGCACTGGAAGGGCGGGTGAAGCAGATCCGCGCGCAGATCGACGAAACCACTTCCGATTATGATCGGGAAAAGCTGCAGGAACGGCTGGCGAAGCTCGTCGGAGGCGTGGCGGTCATCAAGGTCGGTGCGGCAACGGAAACGGAAATGAAGGAAAAGAAAGCCCGGGTTGAGGACGCCTTGAATGCCACACGGGCAGCCGTGGAAGAAGGCATCGTACCCGGCGGTGGTGTCGCCTACATTCGCACCCTGCCGGTTCTGGCGGCGTTGAAGCTTGAGGGTGACGAGCAGGTGGGCGTAAACATCGTCCGCAAGGCACTTGAAGAACCCCTGAAGATGATTGCCGCCAACGCTGGGATGGAGGGCACCATCGTCGTGGAAAAGGTAAAGGAGCAGAGCGGGGCATTCGGGTTCAATGCCCGGACGGACGTCTATGAAGACATGATCGAAGCTGGCGTCATCGACCCGACGAAGGTGACCCGATTTGCCCTCCAGAACGCCTCCAGCGTGGCTTCCCTTATGTTGACCACCCAGTGCATGATCGCCGAGAAGCCGGATGAGAAGGGCGCCGGAATGCCGGGAATGCCTCCCGGAGGCGGCTATCCCGGAATGGGCATGTAAACGGGTGAGAAGTATTTAACGGGACGGCTAAGGATCGTTCCGCAGAATGGAGAAAGAGCCCCCGAAGCATTGAGTTTCGGGGGCTCTTTTTAAAGGAAACTACCTGTTCTTGGCAAGGTTCTCTTTGAGAGCTTTTTCGGTGGCCGGGCCGACTTTGCCATCGGCTGCAAGGCCGGCGGATTTTTGAAAGGATATCAGGGACTGCCGTGTGGCTGGACCCATGCATCCGTCAACGGCCAGTTTGGGATCTGTGCCTAGTTCGTTGAGGGCGTTCTGAAGCCAGGATACGCCGCCGACTGCAAAGCTTTTCTCTTCAGCGCGCACCGGAGTATTCTCCGACTCTGAGGCGGCTGGCACCATGGCTGTCGGGGCTGAAGGCATGGCCAATCCGAGGCTCCCCATGATCTGGAGGGCTCTTTCTTTGAGCGCCTTTCCTGAGGAGACGGCATCGGCAACGTTGCCAGCGTTGAAGTTCTGCAACGCCTTGGACCATTCTTCCTTGACGGAGGCCAGTCCGGCCTTGGCCTCAGCAAATTTTTCCGTTGACAGGTCGGCGGGGAGCTTCTTGGCCTGGGAGAGGAGATCCACCTTGCTCTGCATCATATCGACCATTTTGGGAAGCTCCTGAGACATGCTCGTCCAGGATGCCGTCATTTCCTCCTTCTTGAGCTTTGCCGAATCCATGACTTCTTTCGCTTTAGCCGAAAGGGCCTGTCCTTCCGTTACAACCGCCGCAAATTCTTTTTTTGCGAACTTGTCCTTCAGGGAGGCGAGCGATTCTTCCAGGGATTTCACCTCATCGGGGAGATACTTTCCCGCTTCCGCCTTGGCGGTATTGACCGCTTCCTCCGCAGCCTTCATGGCCATCTCGGCGGGTTTGTTATCGCCTGAGCAGGCAAGTAAAAAAAGAGTACTGATAAAAGCAAGAAGCATCAACAAAATGGTTTTTCTCATGGCATGTTCTCCTTTCTTTTTTTAAATTATCCTTAGATTTTATCACACTGTTTTGCTATTTACCAATTTCTTTGAGGATCGACAAGGGCAAGTCATCTAAATTCGTATTACATTGTATTTATTGAATAAAGAGCGAAAAGTACTTTATTTTGTAAGTGCATGATATTTATGATAAATTTCCGAACTTTGACGGGACCTTGGAGGATCGATATGAAATTTATTAAGTTTTCCAGTTTCTTCCGTCATAGAGGATGAAAAAAATGAATCTTGACGGAAGAATATGCATGGGTTTAAAGAAGAGTGGTGGCGGCCCACCGGCGGGGGAGCTGGAGGGTGGACGACTTTGAAGGGGAAAGCTGAACGGGCATGAGCGGATTAGAGGACAACGCAAGGCTTTCGCTGAGGGAATGGCTGGAACGCCTGGAACGGAACCCACGGTTCCGGGAGAATGTGGCGGCCTTCCGCCACTGGCCTGCCGTTCCGGGGAGGTATTCCCCACTTCCTTCCTGGATTCATCCCCGGTTGAAGTCTGTGCTGGAACAGCGCGGCATACATCAGCTCTACAGCCATCAGGCCGAAGCGGTGGAGGCCATCCGCGAGGGGGGGGACTGCGTTCTTGTCACCCCAACGGCCAGTGGCAAAACCCTGTGCTACAATCTTCCTGTACTTCAGCAGATTCTGGACCGGCCCGAGACGCGCGCTCTCTATCTTTTTCCCACCAAGGCCTTGGCCCAGGACCAGAGGCACGAGATATCGGCTCTCATCGGCGAACTGCAGGCGGATATCAAAACGTTCACGTATGACGGAGACACACCGGACGACGCCCGACAGGCCATCCGAAGGCAGGGCCATGTCGTGGTGACCAATCCGGATATGCTTCATGCCGGTATTCTGCCCCATCACACCAAGTGGCAGAAGCTCTTCATGAACCTCCGCTATGTGGTGATTGACGAGCTCCATGTCTACCGGGGGATCTTCGGTTCGCACCTGGCCAACGTCATTCGCCGCCTTGTCCGGATCTGCCGCTTTTATGGACGGGATCCCGTGTTTGTCTGCTGCTCAGCCACGGTGGCCAACCCAAAGGAACACGCCGAAGGAATTCTCGAAAGGCCTGTCCTGCTAATCGACTCCAGCGGGGCGCCTACCGCGGCGAAGACCTTCGTCCTGTACAATCCTCCAATCGTCAACCGGGAACTGGGCATCCGGCAGTCGGCCGTCACCCCGGCCCGTCATCTCGCCTCCGATCTCATCCGCCAAGGGATTCAGACGATCGTTTTTACGACGAGCCGCCTCAATGTGGAGATTCTGACGCGCTATCTGAAGGATCAGGTCAAAAAGGGTTCTTCCCTTCCCGGAAGCGATGATATCGTTACCGGCTACCGGGGCGGCTATCTACCAAAACTGCGCCGCCGGATCGAGGCGGGCCTGCGCGATCGCTCCATCCTGGGGGTTGTGAGCACCAATGCTCTCGAACTGGGTATCGATATCGGAGACCTGGAGGCCTGCTTTATGGTGGGCTATCCAGGCTCCATCGCCAGCACTTGGCAGCAGGCCGGCCGGGCCGGACGTCGCCAGGGAGAGAGCCTGGCCTTTCTAATCGCTAGCAGCGCCCCCATGGACCAATTCCTGGCTGAAAATCCGGAATACTTCTTCAGCCGTTCCCCTGAATTCTGCCGAATTAATCCGGACAATCTTCTGATCCTCCTTCATCACATCAAAAGCGCGGCCTTCGAACTGCCTTTCGAAACGGGGGAGCGATTCGGCAAGGAGGATCTGACGGAACTTCTGGCTTATCTCGAGGAAAAGGGCGTGCTCCACCGGGAAGGGCGGCGATGGCACTGGGCGGCAGAAAGCTACCCCGCCGACGAGGTCAGCCTTCGCTCCATCAATCCGGGAAATGTCGTCATCATCGATTCGACGGACAGCGGAAACCCCGTCGTTATTGCCGAAGTTGACTGGGACAGCGCCTTTACCGCCGTTCATAACGAAGCCATCTACATGATGGAATCCCGGCAGTATCACGTGGACAGGCTGGATCTGGAGAGGAAAAAGGCCTATGTGCGCAGGGTTAATGTGGACTATTACACCGATGCCATGACCTATATCCACGTGAGGGTCATCGATGTGTTCCGGAAGAAACGCGGACAGTCGATATCCGTGGAGCACGGAGAGGTTCAGGTGGTGCGCAAGGTGGTGGGCTACAAGAAGATCAAGTTTTATACGTCGGAAAATCTTGGATACGGCGAGGTCAACCTGCCGGAGAAGGATATGCACACTACAAGCTACTGGTTCACAATCCCCCGGGGGCTGCTCAGGGATCTGCCCTTTACACAGGCCGAGATTCTCGACGGCCTCTCCGGGCTCGCATACAGCCTTCACCATCTGGCGGCAATGATCCTGATGGCCGACATCCGGGACATCGACACCTGCATCGGCGACAAAAGCGGTGAATATTTTCTCTCTTCCGGGAGAAACGGGCGGGCGCTTACCTCTGCTTCCCTGCAGGGGACGGAGCGACCGGAGGACCGTGCGGTCCTTCGTCTGGACGATTTCGATCCCACCGTTTTCCTCTTTGATGCCTACCCGGGAGGCATCGGATTCTCCGAGCTTCTGTATGAAGAACATGACCGTCTCCTGGCTGCGGCCCGGCAGCTCATCCGCGGCTGCCCATGCACCCACGGCTGTCCCAGTTGTGTGGGGCCGACCCTGGAGGTCGGTCCGGCGGGAAAGGAAGCGGCTTTGGCAATCCTGAAAAATATCAGCCCTGAGGCCCCGTTACATTAACCCTGGGAGAGCTGAAGCTTCTGACCCAGGCGCTTTGGGAGAAATTGAGCAGGGGAGAACCTGTATGGGACTTCAAGAGCGGCTTCGACGCCTGACGGGGGAAGAGAAAGCGGCAGAAGGGACAACGCCCGCCGATCGCCAGGCGAAGAGGAACGAGTTGCAGAAAAGGCTTGATGCCCTTCTCCTGCACAGATCCGTCGTATCCGGCGGAAAGGTCATCCCGCATCAACAGCGGAGGAGCGGACCGGCTCTGGAGGACCTGCTGTGCGGCTTCGAGGAGGTCAACCGCCTGGGCTCGTATTTCAAGATGGAGGTACGGCGGGAAGGCACGGAATGCCATGGAAGCCGGAAGTTCAGCGAACTGGAACGGCTGAACATGGAAGCTGCGGCCCTTCTGGCAGATGATGCAAGGCTGTCCGCCTTTGACAGTCGAACAGCACTGTTTCTCGATACGGAAACGACAGGCCTGTCCGGCGGAACGGGAACGCTGGCCTTTCTTGTCGGCGTAGGCTGGTTTGATGAGGACGGTCGCTTTGTCGTCCGCCAGCTGTTCGCCAGAAATTTCGCCGAGGAGCGGGCCGTCCTCGCCGCTCTAGCAGAGATAGCCTCATCGAAGCGCTATCTGATCTCCTTCAACGGCAAGGCTTTTGATGCGAATCTCCTGGCCACCCGTTATATCCTCAACAAGATGGAAAACCCGCTGGCGGCCCTGCCCCACCTGGATCTCCTCCATCCCGCACGGCGGCTCTTCAGCCATCGGATCGAAAACAGCCGTTTGATCACCCTGGAGGAGAAAATCCTTGGCTTCTACCGGGAAGGAGATCTGCCCGGGAGTGAAGTTCCCCTGCGTTACTTCAACTGGCTTCGATCGAGCAATCCCTATCCGATGCTGGATGTTTTCCGGCACAATGGCCTCGATATCACGGCACTGGCCGCCCTGACCGTCCATCTCACGGAGATATTCGACAGCTACGGCGGTTCCCAGCACTATGCATCCTCCGATTTCTGCGCCGCCGCCCGGCTCTGTCAGGATCGGGGAAGGCCGGCCGAGGCCTGTTCTCTCCTGGAGAATCTGTCCCGGTCTTCGCCGCAGACGGCAACCCTGGAGGCGCGGCAGTGCCTGTCCCTCATCTATAAACGAAGCAGCCACTGGGAAAAGGCCGTTGAAATCTGGGAAGATCTCCTGAAGAATAATCCGGAAAATCTGTTCGCCGCGGAGGAGCTGGCCAAGTGGCTTGAGCACAGGGAAAGGGATTTTGCAAGCGCCTTTCGCTTGGTGGACAACATGATGAAGAACGTGCCTGGATTGTCTGAACAGGAGAAAGCGGCCTGGCTGCATCGGCATAACCGCCTTCAAGGGCGATGTAGAAGGGATCATTCCCGCAGAGGTCATGGTTGAAAAAGGCGGAAGGCAGGATCCAGCTGTCCTGCCTTCCCATCACTCTCGGCTCAACAGAATTTACCTGCTGACGTTCCGTCTCAATCCAAAAAGTCCGACCCGTCCCGATCCAGGAGCAGCAAGGCGGGCGGAACATCAACCGAGTTGCCCTCTCCAGGCCAGGCCCCCAGGCGACGTCTGTGGTGAAGTTCCACTGTGCAGCCGAAAACTGGGATCGTCGTGCCCAACAAGGCTACCTCTTGCTCCACGCTCCGTTATCATCCTGCACCCACCAGCCGGACTGGGACTTGTTTCGCCAGCTGTTGGCGAATATCTTCATGATCTGTGGAACCGAGTCAGAACCGAGTTTGTTGGCTGCTGCGATCTCTCTGTAAAGGGCGGAACGGTCCCGATTTTCCTGGTCGATCAGCCTGTTGATCTGGCTTCTCTCCTGGAGATTCAAGATGCTGGTGTCTTTCGCTTCGAGCAGACCGCTGTTGTTCTCGCCGATTGCGCCTCTGTCGTAGAAGGGTTTCAACTGCGGGAAACGGCCCTTGATCGATTCCTTGATTCCCCGGATGGCGGGAGTCGAAACATCGATGTTCATTTGAGCAAACGCCTGACTTGTGCCAACAAGAAAAGAGCTCATCACGTCCAGGCGGCTTGAAGGAGCCTGGGGCGGTGGCGTTTCGGGGACCGCTTCGCTTCCCTTTGTCCTGACGTCATCGACGATCTTGTCAGCCGCCTTCTGGACTTCCGCGGCCGGGAAATAGATATTTACCGTAACGCATGACACAATGAGAAAAACTGCGATCAGGCTTGCTGCCTTGATGATCCTTTGCATAATCCCTCCTGGAAGAAATAGATTGTGGCTTCTTATAGCACAATTCTAACCCGATGGCACATCCTTACTTTGCTGCCGCGGTTGGAACAGTCGTCCCATCCGCTCCGACATGTCCTTGAAACTGATGGAATTGTCCGGATTCTGGTTGACCATGTCAATGCCGCGAAAGATGGACCTTCGTATGAGATATTCTTTTCCTCCTTCGCGAATCAGGCCTCTCAGTGAAAAGAGATCATCCGCCAGCGTGCACCGGATGCCGATTTCGCTGTAGGGATACTGGGAGAAAAAACGATTCAGGCCGCTGTTGAGAATGTCGGAAATGGTTTCAGAGCCGGTACTGATGATGGAAAGATTTTTGATCGCATCGACGCTGATTGCCTGGGGCACCTTTCGGCTTCTGTCCGATGTGATAACCAGATCAAAGCGTGACGGCTGGCCGTATTCCATCATGAAGTTCTTCAATGAGCCCTGAATCAGGCCTGTCATCCGGCCGATCTTGATGTTCGAGGTGACTTCCTCAAGGTCAATGGCGTTGAAGGCCACATCGGCGCCGAAGAAGCGGGACGGTGAGAAAATCCTGCCGGCGGAAAGATGATCGATGATGATCCGTCCGCCGAACATCCGGGCGACCAGACTTCCCCCGGCGGTCCACTTCCCTTCACGAAAGAGGATGGGGGACAAATCCCCGTTGAGATCTCCCTCCAGGGCAATGGGAGCAGCCAGACCGATCAGTTCCCCGAGGTTGAGGCGGCTTATCGACAGGCCCGCTTCAACGTTCATGTCGGGAAAAAGGAGACGATCGACCGTCAGTCCGTGAATGACCAGCTCGCCGCCGAAGAGAGAGACAATGACCGGCTTCGGCAGAAGAAACCTGTTGCCGGAGAGCACGATGGGAGCATGAAGATCTTCGATTCTGAGGCGTCCCTTCTGGAGCTCTTTGAAGGCCAAAAAGCCCCATCTGGACGCAGCTGGCGGTGCTGGGGGGCGGCCTGAGAGGGCCAGGTCGTATGGCAGGCGGATGGTTAAGCCGCTGAGCGTCAGCCCGTTCGAGGGAGAGAGCGCTGCACCATCCTGGAGCACGAGATCGCCTTCAATCACCTGTTGATCAGGCGACAGCGAGGCGGTCAGTTTGAAGTCCAGCGTTCCTTCCAGGGACAAATCCTGCATGTTCGGATAGTTCTGGGAAACGTAATTCTGCAGCAGCGTGCCGAATAGACGCGGGCAGGTTACGTCCTGTGCGGTCAGGGAAAAAATGGTGCGGCGCTGCGAAAGATCCGCCGTAAAAGCGTAGGCCCCCGTTTGAAAGAGGTCGAAGGTTCCGGAGGAATTCAATGAAAAGGGCTTGGTTTCAAAAAAGCCCTGTGAGTCGACGGCCATCTTCTGACCCTTGAAATCCTGATAGTATTGACCCCAGAGAATCTCGCCGTCTTTGCCTGTCATGTTTGCCGTAAAACGGCCTTTCCGCTTTTTTTCAGGCGATCCGAGCTTCATCTCCATTCTGCCGGTGATCCGCTCTCCGGCCTTCGTATGGTCCGCAGAGGCGAAAGCGCCTTCTTTGAGGTCGATAACGGCCGCGGCCTTCCAGACCGCCGAACCGTCGGCGTATTGGCCTTCCGTCTCCAGCTCAACGGCACCCTTTCCCCTGAATGTCCAGTTCCGGTAATTCTCGGGCAAAAGGGGATTGACAAGGGAAAAAATCCGGGAAAGATTCAGGTTGAAGGCGCTCAGGGTGGAATTCCAGCTTCCAGGCTTTACCGTTCCCGTTGCCTGCCCTTTCAGGCTTCCGGCATCGGCGCCGGTCGCTTCAAAGGATGTAAGGGAAAATCCGGATGTATTCTGGTGATAGGAAAGATTGAACTT
>JAVETB010000161.1:0-2997 GCA_034006265.1 Syntrophus sp. (in: bacteria)
GGACAGCTCCGACTTCAAGGGACACTTATTCATGATTCCTTGATATCATGAAGCAAGCCGGAAAGCCAGAAGTGTTTTATTTATTTGGTATCGTCATTATTTAGGTCTATGAATGACTTGACCCTGCGGATAGCCTCGGCAATATTGACGTATTGTGCCATCCGCAAAAGGCTGATGGAAAGATTGCGAAGGATGGCCATCATTCTGGGGCCGGCATTTCAGTGCTGCCGCAGACCAGCCCAACAGGGCCGACCAGCAACCTTGTATCGCAGCAATATAGCGGATTGATGAACCAATCAGGGATTTAATCCCAGGTAATGGTTTTCTGACATGAGCCTGTCCCAAACGTCCCGCTCATTTGGAAAGATGGACGCACGACAAGGCTATAAAAGGGAAATGTATCGGACGGTGACGACTCCAAGGGATTCTTCTTCATGGTGCCTTGATATCATGAAGTAAGCCGGAAAGTCAGAAGTATTTTAATTATTTGGTATTGTCATTACTTATGTATATGAATGACGTGGTCCTGCCCCGACCCGGGTGTTCTGGATTTCTGCGGACAGATGCGATTATCAGGAAAATCGCCTCGCTACCAAATGGCTTCTTTAAACATCATGGTCAGGTCAGGAGCCTCCAGTCATCGCGATGGCGGATCCTTTAAGGCCATCCTCATTGCTCTCACGACCTCAACAACCGTCAAATCCGTGGAATCGAACACTCTGGCATCGGCTGGAACTTTGAGGGGCGCGACGGCACGCTCCGAGTCCTGCCTGTCCCTGAGCATCATTCCCTTCTTGACGGTTTCCGGATCCGGTATAAGCCCCGCTTCCTGAAGTTCTTTACAGCGTCTTCTAACCCGTTCAGAAAGACTAGCCGTGAGAAAAAACTTGAAGTCGGCATGGGGAAAAACCACTGAGCCCATGTCCCTTCCCTCGGCAATGATGCTCCCCAGGCTTCCATAGTTGCGCTGAATGGGCAGCAGCACCTCCCTGATGATCGGCAGTGCTGAAATACTCGATGCCAGCAGACCAAGTTCTTCCGTGCGCAGAAGATCGGATATGTCGATGTCATCCAGAATGACTCTGGTTGTACTGCCTTCCCCCTCGAGTTTCAGGTTCAAAGAGTCGAGGAGGCGGGTCAAACACGAAGTATCTTCAACTGCCGCTTTCTCTTTCGTTATTTTGTACGCAATGGCGCGGTAAAGGGCACCCGTGTCAAGGTAAGGATATGAAAGGATTTTCGCCAGGGCCCGGCTGACGGTGCTTTTTCCGGCCCCGGACGGCCCATCGATCGTTATGAGCATTTCGTATACCGAGATTTGCTGTTTTCCTGAGGTCAATTTCTATAGCATATGTTTGTTATTAATGATATACAGAGATCAGAAGGGGTTGTTTTTTAAGGAAAAGAGGAGAACAACCCTTCAGCAAGTCCCACGTAGCGAGATGAAGGCACATGAAAAGAGGCTGTGCAGTCGCTGATGATGCATCCGAAGGAATCAAGAAGTACTGGGTAAAATTATGAGCAACCAATTGATGAACATAACACATTTTTTATTTTAAATGAACCTTTCTATTTTCCATATAAAAAAATTTTTTGTCGTGGCTTTCGCTGTTGTTTTTCTCTTCACTTCTTGTCCGGCGGCAAACGCGTCCTTTACCCTAGAAGATGAAAAAAAGCTTGGAAAGGAGTTTTATGAGAAACTGGCAAAGGGAAGGGCTCTGATTCGAGATCCGAGGATTCAGAACTACGTAGATCAAATCGGCCGCCTTGTCCTGGCTTCGTCTCCGAAGGCCCCTTTCGAGTTCAAGTTTTCCGTCATCAACAGCTCCGCCATCAATGCCTTTGCCACCCCGGGCGGGTATGTCTATGTCAACAAGGGTCTCATCAATCTCTGTGAAAATGAAAGCGAGCTGGCCGGGGTTCTTGCCCACGAGATCGCCCACATCAATGCCCGGCACATCGCCTCGATCATCGAAAAATCTACGAAGATGAATATCGCAGCCCTGGCGGCAATCTTGGCCGGGGCTTTTCTTGGAGGCGGTGGAGAAGCGGCCGCGGCACTTACAAGTTTTTCCATGGCTGCGGTTTCCAGTATGAACCTCAAGTACAGTCGTGATCATGAAGAAGAGGCGGACCGTCTCGGCATGGCCTACCTGGTGGCTTCCGGTTATAATGGAAAATCAATGCTCGATTTTCTCAAAATCATGAGAAAATACGAATTCTACTCAAAAAGCATCCCTTCCTATTTTCTGACGCATCCAGGGACTGACGAAAGAATACGCTATCTCGATGGTCTTCTCCAGGTGCGGTATCGGACGGAAGGACAGGAAAGCATCGTCGGAGGATTGACGAGGATCCAGATTTATCTTGCTTTCATCGGGAAAAATCCCGAACTTAAGCTGACCAAATTTCAAAGCGCGGCTCAGGCGAATCCCGTCGATGTTGACGCTCTTTACGGCCTTGCGTTGACGCAGGAAAGACTCGGATCGACTGCTGATTCCATAAAGACCTTTCAAAAGGCCCTGAATCTTTCTCCCAACGATGAGGACATCGTCCGAGATCTGGGCATCGCATGTTTCAGAGCCGGCCGGACGCGGGATGCCATTTATTATCTGTCTCGGGCTTTGTCCATTAATCCTGAAAATTCAAAGACCATTATTTTCCTGGGCCGCGCCTATGAATCTGAGGGACGTTTCCAGGAGGCATTGAGCACCTTGAAACGGATCGAAAACAAGCCGTCGATTGAAGCGGATGCCCATTATCATCTTGCCACGGCCTATGGCGGGATGAAGGACCAGGGGGCCTCACATTACCATTTTGGGCTGTACTTCAAGAAAAACCGGAAAAAGGAGATGGCCTTGTACCATTTCAAGGCGGCCTTGAAGTTTTATGGACCGGGGGATCCAAAAAGGGTGGAGATTGAAGAGGAAATTGAGGCTATTGAGAAAGGAAAACCTTCAAAACCAAGCTCCCCGGACGATTCCGAGAAAACAATGG
>JAVETB010000051.1:0-20088 GCA_034006265.1 Syntrophus sp. (in: bacteria)
GGTTTTCCCCGTCTCTCAAAACCTCAACTTCTTGAACCGCCCGGTGCGGACCCGCATGCCGGGTGGTGTGGCAGGGGAGCGGCCTTTGATGGCCGACCCCTATGCCGATCAGAGAGGAAGATCAATCGTCCGTTGAACGTGCGGCCTCTTTTTGACACCCCGTCATGGAGTGCGGTTTGTGCAAAGTGATCGGATATTTCGGGGGCTATTCCCGACAAACATTAAGACGGCATGATTCCCTCTTCACGGAAACTGAAAAAACGGTTCTCGCCGATAATCAGGTGATCGTGCACCAGGATATCCAGCAGCTTTGCCGTATCGGAAATCGTTTTCGTCAGGCGGATATCCGCTTCCGATGGTTTGACATATCCGGATGGATGGTTATGAACAAGGATAATGGCCGATGACTTGTGAAAAAGCGACCTTTCCAGGACTTGACGGGGATAGACGACGGCTTGGTTCACAATGCCTTTCTGCAGAGTTTCGAAAGCAATGACTCGGTTTTGCGTGTCGAGGTAAACAACGCAGAAGTTTTCATCCTTCAGTCCGCCCAGCGCCGTTTTGCAGAAATCGAGCAACTCGTTAGTGCAGGTGATCTGGGGCTTTTCCTTAACCCTTTCCTGAAGGTAAAGAGTTCCAATTTCCTTGACCAGCTTGATCAGGCCGGCGGCATGGTGGCTGATGCCCCTGGTCTGGGTAAGTTCCCTCTCATCGGCATCCATAATGCCCCGGAGCGAGCCAAGGCGCTCTAGGAGATCTTTGGCGGGAATTTTGAGGTCTTTTCTCGGAATTGCATAGGAGAGAAGAAGCTCCACGGCTTCGTAATCGTGAAAGGCCTGAAGTCCGCATTCAAAGAATTTCTTTTTCAGGCGCTCCCGGTGTCCGATGTAGTGTGGCGCTGAAGTGGGTGATGCTTCCATGATTTTCCGCAGCTGGGAAATTCCTGTTCAAAAGCTGTTGTGCTAAAAAAAGCCTCTCCGCTGGACGGATGACTTTTCCGGTGGAGAGGCTCGCTTTAAGAATTACCCGAGAAGTGAGTTGACGAAATTCCAGTTGATCAGTTTGTCTACGAAGGTGTTCAGATAATCGGCCCGACGGTTCTGATAATCCAGGTAGTAGGCATGCTCCCAAACGTCAACCGTCAAGAGGGGCTTCTGTCCATGCACGAGAGGATTGTCTGCGTTAGCGGTTTTTACGATTTTAAGCTGATCCTTTTCCAGGACGAGCCAAGCCCAGCCGCTTCCGAACTGGGTCAATCCAGCATTTTTGAATTCCTCTGCAAATTTTTCAAAGCTTCCCCAAGTTGACTGTATTTTTGAGGCAACGGCCCCTGTCGCGCCTCCCCCACCGTTGGGCATCATGCACTGCCAGTAGAAGCTGTGATTCCAGATTTGCGCCACGTTGTTGAAGATACCGGTTTTGGCGGCATCGCCGGCAGTTTTCACAATGATCGTTTCAAGGCTTTCGTTGACGAGGTCCGTGTCTGCGAGAAGCTTGTTGGCATTGTCTACGTAGGTCTTGTGATGCTTGCCGTGGTGAAAATCAAGGGTGCCGGCACTGAGGTATGGTGCCAGAGCGTCCTTGGAATAGGGCAGATCCGGTAGCGATATGGTCATATCATTTCTCCTTTCATTGTGTTGTTAATCCCGTGGACAAGGGCCATTTGGGGTGGAGGGTTGAAACGCCTTGCAGGCTCGCCGTATTGTTTCTCTGAGGGAAGAATGCGGTTCAAGAGGCTGCGAGTTCTAAAATCTTCATCACCAGCTTTTCGATGCCCTTGGCGACATCCTTGATGCCTGGCCCAAGCATGTAGGCAGGTGTTGTAACAAGTTTGTTGCTCAGATCAACGAAGATCTCATCGACTGCGGTGGCGGAATGCTTGCCTCCCATGGCTTCGATGGCAGACGCCGTATCGGAATCATTACCGATGGTGACTTCCGGGTTTCTACCGTTCAGCGCCCTGGTAAGCGTCACCGGCGCAATGCAGATGGCACCTATCGGTTTGCCGGCCTGCGCCATTTCGTTCAGGATCCTTTTCACTTCAGGATGAACTTCGGCCTCGGTCCCCTTCACGGCGTAGTTACTTAGATTTTTTGCCGCACCGAAACCACCGGGAAGAATAAGGCCATCCAGATCAACCGATCTAATATTATGGATATTTTGTATTGTGCCGCGGGCAATCCTTGCTGATTCGACCAAAACGTTTCGTTTCGCGTCCACCGGCTGACCTGTTAAATGGTTTATGACATCTAACTGGTCGACATCCGGTGCCATGCATAAGATTTCCGCCCCTTCCCGGTCCAGGAACAGCATGGTGAGAACCGCTTCATGAATCTCCGACCCATCGTAGACCCCACACCCTGAAAGTAAAACACCAATTTTAGACATCTACCGATTCCTTTCCGGTTGTAACGCGAGATGCATCATTCTGGAATGCACCAATAAGAGAACAGACCTTAGTGTGCCTTAATTTAAACAAAAGGATGCGGTGTGTCAATTCAAATTACATGAAGCTGATGGGGTCTACATCCAACTTGATATCCAGCGTCCTCGTCTGGCCGGAAAGGATCAGGGAACGGGCCAGGGAATGAAGAGCATGGATATTATCACTCTTGAGGAGAAGCTGCCATCGGTAACGGTTTTTGATCCTCGCAATGGGCGCTTCCGCGGGGCCTATCACCTCAACAACGGGGTCGCCCCCGGCTTGGTTCCGGCTCCAGGTCCTGGCCCTGCGGCCAAGTTCGTCCACCTCCTGACGCCCCCGGCCCTGGTTCAGGCTGGAGAGCTGCAGGTTGATCAGGCGGGAGAAGGGTGGGTAGTTCAGGGATTTTCGTATCCGGAGTTCCTCTTCGATAAAACCGGAATAATCATGATCTTTCGCCTTCAGAATCGAGTAGTGGTCGGGATTGAATGTCTGGATAATTACGTGGCCTTTGTCCCGCCCTCGGCCGCCTCTTCCTGAAACCTGGGCAAGGAGCTGAAAGGTTCTTTCTGCAGCCCGGAAGTCGGGGAGATTCAGTGAAATATCGGCTGCAATAACACCCACCAACGTTACATTTGAAAAATCGTGGCCCTTGGTAATCATCTGCGTTCCAATGAGCAGGTCAATTTCATGCCGCTCAAAGTCCCTGAGAATCCGGGCATGGGCTCCTCTGGCGGCTGTTGTGTCCCGGTCCATTCTGGAGGTACGTATGTTGGGAAAGGTCATTTTGATCTCGTCTTCAAGGCGTTCGGTGCCGGCTCCGAAGAACTGGATGTCCCGCCCATGGCACGTCGGGCAACATGAAGGTGTTGAAACGGAATAGTCGCAGTAGTGGCAGCGCAGCCGGTTTGCCTTGGCGTGAAGCGTAAGGGATACGGAGCAGTTTGGGCAGGATAGAGCATTGCCGCATTTTGGGCAGAAAAGAAAGGTGTGAAAGCCTCTCCGGTTCAAAAAAAGGATTGCCTGTCTTCCTTGGGAAAACGTGCGATGCAGGGCTGATTGAAGGGCATCGGAAAGGACGTGAAATTTTCCATTTTCATCCCGCTGAACCTTCATATCCACAATGTCCACCTCTGGAAGCGAGCGGTTTTCGACCCGGCGGGGCAGGGAAAGGGAGGCATACTTCCCCCGGCGGACCGAATAAAAGCTGCGGATGTCCGGAGTCGCCGATCCCAGGACAACGACGGAGGAACTCATCTTGGCGCGCACAACGGCAAGATCTCGAGCTGAATACCGCATCCTCACATCCTGCTTATAGGAGGAGTCATGCTCCTCATCGACGATAATCAGCCTCAAATCGGGAACGGGGGCAAAGACGGCAGAACGGGCGCCGATGACCAGCTGGATCTCCCCTTTCTGGATCCGGCGCCAGTTATCGTAGCGGACTCCTCTTCCGATATCGCTGTGGAGAACGGCAATTTCCTCCCCTTGAAAGCGCTGTTGGACGCGATGCAGCAGTTGAGGAGTAAGCCCTATTTCCGGTACGAGATAGAGTGCTCCACCACCGGTGGCCAATACATGATCCATCGCTGAGAAATAAACCTCCGTCTTTCCGCTTCCCGTTACCCCATGAAGAAGACAGGCGAGGAATTTCTTCCTTGTTAGTCCGGCTTTTAACGCTTTAACGGCAGCCATCTGGTCGTCATTGAGCTGAATTTGCCGATCGGGTCTCATCTCCCAGGGTTCCGTCGATGAGCGGTAAACTTCCCGGTGGGAAAGGGAAACAATGCCCTTTTTGAGAAGCTGACGAACGACAGGGGAAAGGAAGCCGAAGCAGGCCCGCAGCTCAGCGACGCTGGTGGTCCCCTTACACTCAAGGTAGGAAACGATCTCCTTTTGACGGGCTGAGAGGCGCGCTTTGGAAGGTCTGTCGACAGCGAGGGACACAAGCTGTTCCGTTTTTTTACGAACATCGGGCGATTTCAGGCATTCCAGGGTCGTCACCAGGTTTGCTGAAATCAGTGCGGAAAGATCTTTCTGGATTGGCCCATCGGCCAGGAGGGATTGCAGGCGGCTTAATGACATTCCTTTCGGCGACGCCTTCAGCCGCTCCAAAATGGTCTTCTGCCTTTCCAGAAGAGAATTTAAAGGAGTATCCGGAACATCCAGCGCCATGTATCTTCGGTCAGACGTCAGATCGATGCCCCCGGGAAGGATTTCGTGAAGGGCTTTACCCAGGGGGTAGTGGTAATAGGAGGCCGCCCAGGAATAAAAGGTCAGATCGTCGGGAGTGAACAGGGAATCCGTATCCAGAATTTCCAGTATGTCGCGGACATTGTCGACATCCGGCTCGTCGAGAAAGCCGACGATATATCCGGTAAGCTTGCGCGAGCCGAAGGGAACCAGCGCCCGCTTTCCCACGTCAACACGTCCACGGAGAGGACCCGGCACGGAATAGGTGAACTGAGAGTCCGCCGGGATGTTTATCGCAATTTTTACATACATGAGCAGGGAGAATATGTGAGGATTCCGGCGATGAACATGTTGCCCGGGTTCAAAACTCTTTTCTTGGGTTCCTGGCCGGTTCCTCGACGGGATTTGTCCTGGCCTGTTTTCAGGCTTAGCCTTTCTGCCTCGATGTCACCATCGAATCGGAATTTGGATATTACGGGAATTAGCGATAAAAGGGAATTCAATACAGCACAAAGGCAGCCTGAAAGACAGGGTTGACAAAAGGAATGATGACGCCTAGCGGACTATTCTCCCTTCAGTTTTTCGAGCTTTTCCTGCCGGGTTTTACAGTCGATGCAAAGAGTCGTTACCGGTCTGGCTATGAGCCGTTTTTCGGAAATCGGTCCGCCGCAGACTTCGCAAACACCAAACTCGCCTTCATCAATGCGCTTTATGGCCTCTTGCATTTTGGCAATGAGTCGTCTCTCGCGATCGCGCATCCTGAGCTCAAAATTCCTGTCGGATTCCAGAGAGGCCCTGTCTGTTGGATCCGGATAATTTTCCTTGCTATCCGTCATATCCGCGACGGTCTTTTCGGCATCCTCAAGCAATTCATTGATCTTCTGGTTCAGCAGCATTCGAAAAAACTGAAGTTTTTCAGGCGATAAACTCATTTCACTTACCTTAAACTCATATCAGTATGGTGATGATGGAGACGTAAAATTATCGGAAACGCAGTTTTTACACAAATCGGGAAAATTTGTAAAGCGAAATTATAGCTTATCTCGGTAAACCGCTAAAATCTTATCCACAATGTTTGTTGTGGAAGCGCCTGGAATTTCTGGAATGATCGACACGGTTCCACCCCAGCTCAGGACTTCCCTGCGGCCCACGACCTGATCCTCCGGCCAGTCTCCCCCCTTGATCAGCACATCCGGTTTCAGGTAGAGAATAAGATTCAGGGGGGTTGATTCGTCAAAAAGAGTGACATAATCCACAAATTCAAGACAGGAAAGCAGCTCCGCCCGCTCATTCTGGGGAATCAACGGCCTCTTTTCTCCCTTGATCCGCCGGACAGAGGTATCGCTGTTCAAGGCCAGAATGAGGACATCTCCCTTCTCGCGTGCCTGCCGCAGATAACGGGTATGCCCGACGTGAAGGATATCAAAGCAGCCGTTGGTAAAGGCGATTTTCTTACCCTGCCGGCGCAGTTCATCAACGTTGTCCTTCAGGTTTTTCCAGTCGAGTATCTTCTCCACTTCAAAAAGCTCTCCTCTAAAGAATCGTTTTCCATCTCACATTCCACTTCCGTTCAAAGGAAGCATCCCTGTGGATTTTTTCTCCAGCGGGAATCGAAAGGGTGTCCATCATCCGTAAAATCCTTGACTACGGTTCGGTAGCCCCGGGAGACCTTATGCCCTTGCAACAGTCGCCACTGCCACCAACTGTGCACCGCCTTCCATAAGAACACGGGCACATTCTCTGACGGTGCTCCCGGTTGTGTAGACATCGTCGATCAGAAGAATCTTCGAGTTCTCAATCTCATTGCAGCGGGTGCACACAAAGGCTTCCCGGACATTTTTCTCGCGTTGTTTTCTTCCCAGACCGATCTGAGGGTCGGTATGGCGCTGTCTGCGCAGGGACTGGAAATCAAGGGTCAGAGAAAAATCCAGGGCAAGCGCCCTGGCCAGGATAAGAGACTGGTTGAACCCTCTCTTTCTAAGGCGCTTCACATGGAGCGGTACAGGAATGACCCGGTCGTAATCATGGACCGGAAAATGCTCTCCAACACAGGAGGACAGGATCTTCCCGAGGGCGATTCCGGCGGGGATTTCCCCCCGGTATTTCAGGGCATGAACGGCTTCCAGAAGGACGGATTCGTATCGCCCGACGGAAAGACAGACCTGAAAAGGGGGCGGAGATTCTGTACATCGAGAGCATGTGATCGGGTTGTTCTCGCCGGAAGGCAGAGGGGCGCCGCATATCCGGCACAGAGGAGGCGAAAGAAAGGAAATCCGGCTCCAGCATTCCCGGCAAAAGCTGCAGTCCTCACCGGAAATCAGAAGATCGTTACATGAAAGGCAACGGGGAGGATAAAAAAGATCGACAAGGCCCCTGAAGAAAGAATTCAAGATGACATCCCGTTGTTCAAGCTTTTCAATTCCGTGGCTTCACCGGGAACATCCATTCTGGGCGCATCGGCCCAGAGGCGCTCAAGGTCGTAGAATTCCCTCAGCGGCTGGTAGAATACATGAACAATGACATCGGCATAATCGAGGAGAATCCACTTGCCAGCCTGTTCTCCTTCTACACCCAGGGGAAGAATTTTGGATTTTTTCATCCGCTCCTGCACCACGTCGGCGATTGCCTGCACCTGGCGGTCAGAGGCGCCGTCACAGATGATGAAATAATCCGCAAAGGCAGATATGTTCTTGACGTTGAGAATCACGAGCCTCCCGGCTTTTCGTTCCAGGATAGCGTTGGCGATGGTCAGAACCTTTGCGCTTGAATCCGGTTCGCTGTTTTTCGTTTCGGTTATAATGGAAGAACGACCCCCTTAGTGTACGGAAAAATCCCGTAATATGTGCAAAATTAACAAAGCCAGGGGGAACTGTCAATTGGAAATTGGCTCGAATATGTCGTTGCGATAACGGGTGTGTTGTGATAATGGGAGCCTTTATGGGTGATATTCTAGATTACTTGCAGGTCCACATCCCTTTTGGCATGCTTCATGGTGATTTTCTCGATCGGATCGTCACGGAAAAGATCTCTCCCGAGATCGGATTCAACTGTGCCGTTCTGGATTCAACAAAAAGGGAACGCTTTCAGGAGGTGGCTGAACGCCTCGAGAATGCCGGGGTAACGGTCACGTTTCATGCTCCGTTCATGGATTTGAGGCCAGGCGCCATTGATCCCCGGATCCGTGAGGTATCCCGGGACCGCCTATTGCAGGTCTTCGAGCTGGTTCCACTTTTCCGTCCGCTCCGTGTTGTCTGCCATCCCTCCTTCGACCCCCGCTATTATCTCTCAACGGAAGGGCAGTGGCTGGAGAACAGTCTGGCGCTGTGGCAGTCCTTTGCCGCTCTGGCCGAGGAGCTGAAAACGATGATCGTACTGGAAAATGTCTACGAGGAGACGCCGCGCCAGATCTCTTCTCTCCTGAGAGGACTGAACTCCCGAACGGTCGGATTCTGCTTCGATACGGGTCATTACAATGTCTTTTCAGGCTGCCCCCTTGAAGTCTGGCTGAAGGAATTGGGAGGATATCTGGCAGAGGTTCATCTTCACGACAATGACGGGCGCAGGGATCTGCATCTTCCCGTGGGGGAGGGGACGTTTCCCTTTGAGCCGCTGTTCTGCTTCCTTCGGGAATGCATCCAGAAACCCATCCTGACGCTCGAAGCGCATTCGGAATCGCATTTTTTAAAAACGGTTGAAACGTTACAGAAGAACCGTCTTTTTGGACTGGCTTAACATCCCGTGCATTTCAGGTGAAAAGGATCACCGTGAAGGACGGCGTCGATGCCCCGAACATTTCAGGGGCGGATCCGGCCGATAGGCATTGCCGACAACCGGGAAAAGCGAATCAGGATTATTTCACCAAGGGAGAGGAAATCCGTGCTTCGATATATCTTGAAACGCCTGCTCTTCATGATTCCTCTGCTTATCGGGATTTCGATCATCTGTTTTTTCGTCATGCACCTGGCACCCGGCCTGCCCACCGATCTGGAAACCCAGATGAACCCCAGAGCCTCCGCAGAAGCCAGGGAAAGGCTGAAGGCCCTCTACGACCTGGACAAGCCCCTTTATCAGCAATATCTGATCTGGGCGAAAAAGCTCCTCGTCTTCGATCTGGGAACTTCGTTTTCAGCCGATCACCGTCCCGTGGCGGAAAAGATCATGGAACGGCTGCCGATTACCATCACCATTAACGTCCTGTCCCTGCTTCTGATTTTTTTCATAGCCATTCCGCTCGGCGTGCTTTCCGCGGTCCATCAGGATACGCTGTTTGACAGGATCACCAGCCTTTTCGTCTTCATTGGATTTGCCACGCCAACCTTCTGGCTTGCCCTCCTCCTCATGATTCTTTTCGGCATACAACTCGGCTGGCTTCCCGTTTCCGGCATCCGCTCCTTGAACTACGAATACCTTCCGCCGGGGGCGGCGCTCCTGGATCTCGGGAAGCACTTGATTCTTCCCGTCTTTCTTTCCGCCTTCGGTGGCCTTGCCGGTTTGTCCCGGTACATGAGGGCCAACATGCTGGAGGTGATCCGTCAGGATTACATCATGACGGCACGGGCGAAAGGGTTAAGTGAGCGGGCCGTCATCTACAGGCATGCCCTCCGCAACGCCCTTCTGCCGGTCATCACGATCTTGGGCCTGTCCGTACCCGGCCTGATCGGTGGCAGCGTGATTTTTGAGACCATTTTCGCCATCCCGGGCATGGGTCAGCTATTTTACATGTCCGTCATGGCCCGGGATTATCCGACCGTGATGGGGATTCTCTTTATCGGGGCCATTCTGACGCTGATCGGCAACTTGCTGGCCGACGTCTGTTACGCCCTGGCTGATCCCCGGATTCGCGTGTCCTGAAAGGAATTTCATTCAAATGGGCAAGGATTTCTGGCGACGATTTCGCAGAAACCGTCTGGCTCTTGCGGGGAGCGTTCTGGTGCTGTTTCTCTTTTTTGTTTCGCTTCTTGCGCCATGGCTGGCCCCATACGACCCCAATGCCATTGACCTGAAGAATATCCTGGCACCGCCCTCCGTCGAGCACTTGTTCGGTACGGATCAGCTGGGCAGGGATGTGTGCAGCCGGATGATCTGGGGGGCGGGAATCTCCCTCAAGGTCGGCTTTGTGGCTACCGGAATCGCCATTCTGATCGGAACGATCCTGGGGGCTGTTGCCGGCTACTACGGGGGCTGGGTCGACTCCGTCATCATGCGGTTTGTGGACATCATGCTCTGTTTCCCCACGTTCTTCCTGATTCTTGCCGTTATCGCCCTGCTTGAGCCCTCCATCTGGAACATCATGATCATCATCGGCATTACCGGCTGGATGGGGATTACACGCCTGGTCCGGGCAGATTTCATTTCCCTGAAAGAGCGCGATTTCATCCTTGCGGCAAGGGCCATCGGAGCAAGCGATCTGCGGATCATCTTTGGCCACATGCTTCCCAATGCCATGGCGTCCATTCTCGTGACGGCCACCCTCGGTGTTGCCGGGGCGATTCTGACGGAATCGGCCTTGAGCTTTCTGGGCATCGGAGTCCAGCCGCCCACTCCAAGCTGGGGAAACATTCTAACCGCCGGAAAAGACAACATCGACATCGCCTGGTGGCTTTCCCTCTATCCCGGGCTGGCCATCCTCCTTACGGTATTGGGCTACAACCTCCTGGGAGAGAGCATCCGTGATTCCCTCGATCCCCGGCTCCGCCGGCGTTGACACATGCGGGAAATTCTTGCCGCTCCGGATCAAAGGGCGAAGCGGCAGGGTACCCTGTCGCATAGGCGATTGCTGGCGTTTGCCAAGGAACATCGTCGGCGGCGTTCTGGTGTTCCGTCTTACTTCAGACCCCTGATGCGCTGAAGGTGGCATTGATCAGAGCCTGGGCCTCTTCCCGAATCTGTTCCAGGTGCTCTCTGCCCTTGAAGCTTTCCAAATAGATCTTGTAAATGTCTTCCGTACCCGAAGGTCTGGCGGCAAACCAGCCGTTTTCAGTCACCACCTTTAAGCCGTCGATGGGAGCACCATTTCCGGGAGCCTCCGTCAGGGTGGCAATGATGGGCTCGCCCGCCAGTTGAGAAGCGGACACCTGGGAAGGGGACAGCTTCTTGAGAACAGCCTTCCGGGCGGGCGAAGTGGCGACGTCCATCCGGTCGTAGAGGGAGACACCAAAACGCCCTGTCAGTTCGGCATAGATCTCCCCGGGATCACGCTGTGTTCGGGCGAGGATTTCCGCCGCCAGAAGATCCATGATGAATCCGTCCTTATCCGTTGTCCACACCGTGCCGTCCTTTCGAAGGAAGGACGCACCAGCGCTTTCCTCTCCTCCAAAGCCGAATTCTCCAGAGAGTAATCCGGGAACGAACCATTTGAATCCGACGGGAACTTCGGATAGCCTGCGCTTGAGAGACGCGGCGATCCGGTCGATCATCCCGCTGGAGACAAGGGTTTTGCCGATGGCGACGTTGCGGTCCCATTGCGGACGGTTCGAAAAAAGATACCAGATGGCCACGGAAAGAAAGGCATTTGGATTCAGCAGACCGGCGCTGCGGGTAACGATCCCGTGGCGGTCGAAATCCGGATCGTTTCCGAAGGCGATGTCGAAGCGGTCCTTCAGCTCGATCAGCCTGGCCATGGCATATGGAGAGGAACAATCCATCCGGATCTTGCCGTCCTTGTCCAGGGTCATGAAGGAAAAGGTGGGGTCCACTTTTGGATTGACCACCTCGATATTGAGACGATAGCGATCGGAGATGCGATCCCAGAAGAACACCCCGGAGCCGCCCATGGGATCCGATCCGATCCTGAGACCGGCGGCCGCGATGGCGTCCATATCGAGGACATTTTTCAGGTCATCGACATAGGGTTGGATGTAATCATGCTGACGGACCGTTTCGCTCTTCAAGGCCTTGTTCAGGGAAATTCTGCGGATGGCCCTGAGCCCGTCTCTCAGAAGGGCATTGGCCCGCTTTTCGATATCCGCGGTGACCGTCGTATCGGCAGGCCCGCCATGCGGGGGATTGTATTTGATGCCCCCGTCGACAGGGGGATTGTGGGAGGGCGTAATGACGATGCCGTCGGCCACATCCGTAGAGCGGCCCCTGTTCCAGGTCAGTATGGCATGGGAAATGACTGGAGTCGGCGTATAGCCCCCATCCGCCTGGATACACACCAGGACCCCGTTGGCGGACAGAACTTCCAGGGCCGTGGCGAAGGCCGGTTCTGACAGGGCATGTGTATCCATGCCCAGATAAAGCGGGCCGGTCAGCCCGATTTCTTTCCGGTAATCACAGATTGCCTGGCAAACGGCCAGGATATGATCCTCGTTGAAGCTTCCGTTTTGAGGCGTCCCGCGGTGGCCGGATGTTCCGAAAGCGACCCTCTGTTCTGCCCGGGACACGTCGGGATGGTTTGTATAATATAAAGAAACAAGCTTGGGAATATTGGCAAGCAGTGAAGGTGGAGCCGGCTTTCCGGCCAAGGGATGAAGCGACATAAGGCACCTCCTGAAGGATCGTTCTTTTTAAAACATATTAACTCACTTGACAGGGACTCGCCAGATAAATTAGAGAGACTGCGATGTATTTATGGAACGTTAGAGGAATAAGTTGCGGAAATGTAAAAAATATTATAGAAAACAGCCGAAAATACGGACTCAGGAAGGCTGCTAATGGAGGTTTTGTACATGGAAAAAAGGTTGAAAGGCGTTCGGGGAGAGATTGACCGGAGAATTCTGGACAGAATGCTCATGCACAGGGATATTTCTCCCGAGGAACTCAGGGCATACACGGATTCTCTTCCTGACGCATCGGAAAACATGGAAGAAATCATCGTAGAGATTACAGAGGAGTCGGAAAACGAGCGACATGATGATTGACTCTCATGCCCACCTTGAGATGAAGGACTTTGATGACGACCGGAAGGACGTCATCGCCCGGGCGAAGGAAGCCGGGGTTGCCGCCATCGTTACCATCGGAACGGATCTTGACGACTCCAGCAAAGCGGTGGAAATCGCCTCGCAGTATGAGGGCGTCTACGCAGCGGTGGGAATTCATCCCCATGAAGTCAAGCGGATTGACCCGAAGACGTATGACCTAATGCTATATTTGGCGACAAGACCCAAGGTCGTCGCCTACGGCGAAATCGGATTGGATTTTTTCAAGAACCGTTCTCCGAGAGAGGTACAGATTCGTCGTTTCGGGGAACAGCTGGAAATGGCGGAAGATTTGAATCTTCCCGTTGTGATTCACGATCGGGAGGCCCATCGGGAAACGGTCGAGCTTCTGTCCGCGTGGAAGGGCTCCGGGAGGGGCGTCATTCACTGCTTTTCCGGCGACTATGCCATGGCCCGGAAATGCCTGGATCTTGGTTTTTATATCTCCATTCCTGGAACAGTCACCTTTCCCAAATCAGACACCCTGCGCGATGTCGTCCGCCGTGTCCCAGCCGAATCGCTTCTTGTTGAAACGGACGCCCCGTTTCTGACGCCGGAACCCCATCGGGGAAAGCGAAATGAATCCGCCTTTGTAAAATACACGGCGATGAAGGTGGCAGAGCTCAAGAACATGCCCTTTGAGGCGCTGGCTCAGATGACGTCCCAAAACGCCTGCAGGATTTTCAAGATCGATCTTGAATTAGAAACGGGAAGGTACAGGAAAGCTCAGTCTACGGAAAAGTGACGGGGCTTACCCGCACGAAGAGGTAACATGAAAAAGAGAGCCGCGGTGATTTGTGGCGGTCAGATTCACGATTATTCCTGGTTCCGGGAGAGGATTTCCGACCTGGATCCATGCAGGATCATCTGTGCCGACGTGGGTGCCCGACACTGCCTGAGGATCGACGTGGATCCGGAAGTGGTCATCGGCGACATGGATTCCCTTGATCAAGAGATGGCGGAGGAGCTTGCCCGGCGGGGGACGAGAATATCCGGTTATCCACCGAAAAAGGATGAGACGGACACACAGCTTGCGTTGCAGTATGCCTTGTCCCTGGAACCCGAGGAGATCAGGATTTTTGGTGCAATGGGAGGCCGGATCGATCACACCCTGGCCAACCTGTCCATTCTTAAAATCGCCCTGGATCAGGGGATCCCCGCACGGCTTGTTGATGAATGGTGTGAGATTCTCATGATTCGCGACTTCTGTGTCCTGGAAGGTGAAGCGGGCCAGACCGTATCCCTTTTCCCCTTTTCTTCGGCGGTGACGGGGATAACCCTGAGAGGTTTTGCTTACCCCCTGGAAAACAACGCCATGGAAATCGGCCGTCCCTACGGGATCAGCAATGTCCTGACAGACCAGCAGGGGGTCATCTCGCTGGCCGAAGGGATTCTTCTTGTCATCCACTATTACCGCAAGGGTCATTTCCCGGAAGGAGCATGAGAAGCTGATGGAAAGAAAACCGGCCCGCGTCCTTACTATCGCCGGTTCGGACTCCGGCGGAGGGGCGGGCATTCAGGCGGACCTGAAGACCATTACCGTACTGGGCGGCTTCGGGATGAGTGTCATCACGGCCTTGACGGCACAGAACACCCTGGGCGTCCAGGGCATCTTCGAAGTGCCGATTTCCTTCATCGAACAGCAGTTTGATTCCATTGCAACCGATATCGGCGTGGATGCCGCCAAGACGGGCATGCTGGTCAACTCCGACATCATTCGCGCCGTTGCGGCGAAAATCCGCCAGTACGGAATTGAACGGCTGGTCGTCGATCCGGTCATGGAGGCCAAGGGCGGAGTTCGACTTATCAGGGATGAAGCTCTGGACTGCCTGGTTTCGGAACTGATTCCCCTGGCTCTCGTCGTGACGCCCAACGTGCCGGAGGCTGAGGTTCTTGCCGGTCTGGCCATCAGCTCCGTCGAGGACATGAAGAAAGCAGCCCGAAAGATCCGCGAACTCGGTGTCCCCAACGTGATCGTCAAGGGCGGCCATCTGACGGGCCCGGCGACAGACATTCTCTTTGACGGCAGCAGGTTCTATGAATTTACGTCCGACCGGATAGCTACAACGGATTGCCACGGGACAGGCTGCACATATTCCGCTGCCATTGCCACCGCCCTTGCACGGGGAACATCCCTGATCGAATCGATCCGGCAGGCGAAGGCCTATATCTCCAAAGTGATCCGTTTTGCCTGGCATATCGGACAGGGACATGGACCCACGAATCATGCCGCCCCCCTTTTTGACGCCTTCGACCCTCTTCTTCCATTTATCGACCAAAGATGATATTCAGTGAGGAACGGCGGATGTGGCACCGGTCGTTGGAGAAGCCCTCTTCGCTTGTGAAATCCACGGCAGCGACGGGATAAATTCGTGCAGACCGGGCATTGGAGTGATTCGATTCCGTGCTGGAAATCGACGATGCGCTTTTTTTAAGGAGGAAACAAGGAAACGATGACGCAGTTGGAAGCGGCCAGGATGGGGATAGCCACCGAGGAAATGAAATTGTGCGCGGATAAGGAAGGGGTTACACCGGAAGTTATCCGGCAGGGGGTCGAGGCGGGTAGCATTGTCGTCATCCGCAACAACCTCCACAACAGCATCGTTCCGCTGGCCGTGGGCAGGGGGCTTCGTACAAAAATCAACGCCAACATCGGGACATCTCAGGATCACGCGGACGTAGATCTTGAACTGAAGAAAGTTGAGGTCTGTGCGGCGTCGGGAGCAGACGCCCTGATGGATCTTTCCACGGGTGGAGATATCCGGTCGATTCGCCAGGCCATCATGAAAGCCTCATCCATGGCGGTGGGAACGGTTCCCATCTACTCGGCGGCGGCGAATGCCATGAATTGTCGGAAGTCCATTATGGAAATGACAGCGGATGAACTGTTCCAAGCCATTGAAGAAAACGGTGCGGACGGCGTGGATTTCATTACCGTTCATTGCGGGGTGACACGCGAAAGCGTTGGGCGGATCGAGGCCCAGGGCCGCCTGCTGGGCATCGTCAGCCGGGGCGGTTCCATTACGGCCCGCTGGATGGATTACAACGATTCCGAAAATCCTCTTTACGCCCAGTATGACCGTCTGCTGGAAATAGCACGCCGCTACGACATGGTCCTCAGCCTTGGTGACGGTCTCCGTCCTGGATGTCTGGCCGACGCAACGGACCGGGGCCAGGTCCAGGAACTCATCGTTCTCGGGGAACTGTGCCGAAGGGCGCGCATGCAGGATGTTCAGGTCATGATTGAGGGTCCGGGACACGTTCCCTATTATCAGATTGAAGCGAACGTCTCCCTGCAGAAAAGCCTCTGCGAAGGAGTCCCCTTTTATGTTCTTGGGCCTCTGCCGACGGACATCGCCCCGGGATACGACCACATTACCGCGGCAATAGGCGGAGCCCTTGCCGGGGCTGCCGGGGCGGATTTCCTCTGCTATGTGACCCCTTCGGAGCATCTGCGTCTTCCGAATCTGGAAGATGTCCACGAAGGGATCATGGCCTCCCGGATTGCCGCCCATATTGCAGACATCGCCAAGGGTTACCCCGGAGCCATGGAGAAGGATATTCTCATGGCGAAACATCGCCGCGAATTCAACTGGGAAGGTCAGATCGAACTTTCCATCGATCCCGGGCGCAGCCGGTCATGGCTGGAACGGAGCGAAAGCGCGAAGGAAGAGGGCTGCACCATGTGCGGTGAGTTCTGCGCCATCAAGCTTGGGAAAAAGGATGCCAAACGCCATTGAAAAAGGAGATTCCGCTCCAAGCTTCGACGTGGCGGCCGGCATTGTACGCCGTCTGAAGAGTGCCGGGTATGAGGCCTGGCTGGTGGGCGGCTGTGTCCGCGATTTTCTGCTCGGGGTGGCTGCGGTTGACTACGATATCGTGACCTCCGCCTCTCCGCAAGCCGTGCAGAATCTCTTTTCCCATACGGCCGCCGTGGGAATTCGTTTCGGCATTCTCCTGGTCATTGAAAAGGGACGAACCTATCAGGTGGCAACCTACCGATCCCCTAACGATTATCGAGAGGACGTCTGCAGAAGGGACTTTACGATCAATGCCCTGCTGATGGATCCGGAAACGGGTCGGATTGTCGATGAGGTGGGGGGTCGGGACGATCTGAAGCGGAGACTGATCCGTGCCGTGGGCAGTCCCGAAGACCGCTTTGCCGAAGATCCGCTGAGGATGCTCCGGGCCGTACGATTTGCCTCCAATCTCGGCTTTGCCATTGAAGATAACACATGGCAGGCCATATCGGATCATGCTGCCGAAATCCTGACCGTAAGCGCCGAACGCATTGCAGATGAACTGACATGCCTGCTGATAAGGGGCAGGGCGGGTTATGGCATGCAGCGGCTTGCGGACTGCAGCCTGCTTGTGCAGGTTCTGCCTGAAGTGGCCGCCTTGCGGGGAGTGCGGCAGCCTCCGAAGCATCATCCCGAAGGGGATGCCTGGACTCACACGTTAAAAATGCTCGATCTGATGCGTTGTCCCGCCGATGCACGCCTTGCCTGGGGGGTACTCCTGCATGATGTTGGCAAGGCGGATACGCTGACGGAAGAAGAAAGCGGCATTCATTTCTTCGGCCATGCCAGGCAGGGCTGTATTCTCGGGGAGAGCATCCTGCACCGTTTGAAATTTTCCCGGACGGACAGGGAAACGATTCTCGATCTCATCCGCTTGCATATGAATTTCATGAATGTGCAGAAGATGCGTCCCAGCCGGCTGAAGCGTTTTTTGCTGAAACCCGGTTTTGATCTTCATCTCGAACTCCACCGCCTGGATTGTCTGGCAAGCCATGGGAGCTTGGAATCCTATGAATATTGCCGGAAAAGGCAGGAGGAATGGGCCGATGAGCTGAGAACGCTTCCTAGACTGCTTTCTGGAAAGGATCTCCTGGAGATGGGCCTTCCTCAGGGAGCCCTCATTGGGAAGGTGCTGGGCGCCGTGGAGGAGTCGCAGCTCAACGGATCGATCAAAACCCCGGAGGAGGCCCGCCGATTTGTAATCGACCGCTGGTCTTCTTTTCGACCCAGGAAGGATGACTCATGTTTTCCCGACGATTGAAGTCCCTGACCCCTTACGTTCCGGGCGAGCAGCCCCGGGACCGCTCGTATCTGAAGCTCAACACCAACGAGAGCCCTTATCCCCCGTCTCCGCGCATCGAGGCTTTTCTGCAGGACTTCGACGCGGCGCTGTTACGCCTCTATCCAGATCCCTGGTCCCTGAATCTGCGCCGGAAAATGGCCTGTCCGAGGATCACATTTTTGTGGGAAACGGTTCCGACGAAGTCCTGAGTTTCATCTGGTACGCCTTTTTCGATGGCCGGTACGGCAGACTTCTCTTCCCAGAATTCACGTACAGCTTTTTCCCTGTTTACTGTGACTTTTATGAAGTTCCCTACCGGAGGATTCCCCTCCGTCCGGATTTTTCCGTGGATGTGGAGGCCATGATCGAAAACGGTGGAGAGCCTTCCTGCGGGATGATCTTTCCCAATCCCAACGCGCCCACAGGCGTTGCTCTTGAACTGGACAGGATAAAGGCCCTGATGGACCGCTATCCTTCCGACCGGGTTGTCGTGATCGACGAGGCTTATGTCGATTTCGGGGCTCAAAGCGCCATCGAAATGATTGCCGATTACAAAAACCTCCTCGTCACCAGGACATGCTCCAAAAGCTTTTCACTGGCAGGTTTGAGGCTCGGATACGCTTTCGGAAATCCGGATCTGATTCAGGCCCTTTTCACGACCAAGGATTCCTTCAACTCCTATACGGTCGGGCGACTGACACAGTCCATCGGCGAGATCGCCATGGAGGATGAGGGGTGGATTGTAGAAAAAACATCCCTGATCGTTGAGGCACGGACTTTTTTCTCGGATGCGCTTCGGGCGCAGGGCTGGGAGGTTCTGCCTTCCAGGGCGAATTTTGTCTTTGCTCGCAAATCCGGCCTTTCGGGACAGCATATTTACGAAACTCTCAAGGATCAGGGGATCCTGGTCCGCTATTTCAACGTGGAGGGAATCCGGGATTTTGTCCGCATTACCATCGGGACGAAGGAGGACATGATCCGCCTGCTGGAAGAGACGCAAAGACTTTTTTAACGGTAGGCCGGAGATTCATGAAGCCTGTGTGTGAGCATTACGACGGCATCCGAAAGGCCTCCAACCCGATTGCTGAAGGCAGGCGTGCGAACTGCTGAAGAAAAATCCCGGTAAACATCTCCTGCAGGGAAGGGCTGGAAACGGACCGGGCATGTGCCCGTGGCCCGCGCAGCCCTTTACCCGATGGAGATTCTGCGGACGGACGCTATGCCGAGAGGGCTCTTATCGACCGCCCGGCTTTAAACCTCCAGTGCGCCTTGTTCACCGGGCATTACTGGAGCACGCGCCATCTGCTGTTCCTTCCGCTAAAGCATTTGCTCCTTGAGGGAAGCCTCGGAATAGGAACCGGCCTTGTAACCGCCGGTTTCCGGGCTTCTGGCCCTGCGGGATGAAAAGGCCGACGCTCCCGTTTTATTCCTCCTATCCATGCGGTGGATGGTCTCGTCGTCCACTTCCAGGTACCAGCCTGCTCCCCGGTAGCTTGTCACTGTCGTGAGGCGAAGGATCTCATCGGCAAAGCGCTTCGTGAAACGGCCGCTGATCCACTCCAGGCTTTCCACCCGGATTTTCTTATCGCGGTCGCAAGTGATTTTTCTCTTTGGCACCTGAAGAAAAACACGCCTGCCGCAAAGGGGCAGATCCTGAACCGTCATGCTTCCCATGCTGTGAACCGCTCCACTGTGGATGGATCCGCAACCGGAGCAGATCGGCGTTCCCGGATCGATCGGCTCAACCTGCATGTGGATGGATCGTGAATTGATCTGAATAATCCTGGCCACCTTGTAATTGGGAATGTTAAGAAGTTTTGCTATGGTTTCTAAGTCCATGGGTCACATCCTTTCGGTTAATCGTTTTGGCGTTCAGTGTTTTGCAGTCCCTCTGCCGTGATATTTGTTGCTTCCGTCAACTTTTGGTCCGATTATACGGATCACAAAAAAACCAACAATCAGGAAAGATCTTAATTTCATTATTAAAATACACTGAGCTGCGCCTAAGGGTTAAGCCTTAGGACTGAGGGTAATCTTATAAAGAGAAGGAGGGCGTCCGCAGATCGGCAGCGAACAAGCGGATCAGGCGGAATAGCTTAAAAATAGACATGAATTGAAAAGAATCCATTCCTGCCGTCAAAAATTCGGGCACGTCAGGCGGAAGAGAAAAAGCCGGGCGAATTTTACACATTCACCTGAATCCAGACAAACCATGAAGCGGCTGCATCGTATCGGCTATTCCTGTGCGGGCGCCCTGGAGCTATGAGAGCCGGTGACAATTAACTTGAGCATGCACTGGCAATCTGTTAGCTTTTGATCTGGAAAAAGAAAATTATAAAAAAAGTAAACGATGAAGGAAAAGTCGAACAGGAAGTCGGTTTTGGAAGTTGAAATGTGTCTGAGAAGGGCTCTTGGCGTCTTTTTCATTCTTCTTTTCTGTATTTCATTTCTTGCCGCCTGCGGAGGACGCTC
>JAVETB010000052.1:0-20085 GCA_034006265.1 Syntrophus sp. (in: bacteria)
TGTCATGGACGGCATGATTATGGGACGCGCTGCCGCCAGCCTTTCACCTTGAAATCGTATGAGGCTGAAAAACAGGAGCGCGGCTGAAGCCTGAAGATAAGAGAGAAACTTGAAAGCGACAAATACATACCCGATGCATTTTATGCAAGCACTATTTGGCCGGATTTCCGGTGCAGAAAGCTCCTTCCCCGGCCTTCGCAACGGCTTCAGGATCTTCCGTGCTCGTCATAATGTTTGACATAGCTCCGAAGCAGTTTCCGGACGCCACCATCATCATATAACCCCGGTTTCTCCACCGCATCGCGGAATTCTCCCAGAATTTTTTCGATTTCCTCCAGGGAATATTTTTCTTCGTTGCGGGCCACAAAGATCTTTTCATGGCGGCTGGCTTCGGTTCCCTCTTCCGCCGTGAGAATTTCTTCAAAGAGTTTCTCCCCGGGGCGCAGACCCGTTACCTTGATGTCAATGTCCCGATAGGGCTCCAGGCCGTGAATCCGGATGAGCCGCTCCGCAAGATCCATGATCTTCGCCGGCTCGCCCATGTCCAGCACGAGCACCTCACCGCCGCGGCCGATTACAGAAGCCTGAAGCACCAGAGTGACCGCCTCGGGAATGGTCATGAAGTAGCGCTTCATGTCCCGATGGGTCACGGTAAGGGATTGTCCGTGCTTCAGCTGATCCAGAAAAAGGGGAAGGACACTGCCCCGGCTTCCCAGGACATTGCCGAAACGCACGGAAACGAAGTGCGTCGGCCCATCCCCCAGGCCGTCACAGGCCCGGCACAGATACTCAGCCATGCGTTTTGTGGCCCCCATGACACTTGTGGGCCTGACAGCCTTATCCGTCGAGATCATGACAAATTTCAACACGCCGTATTGGACGGCCGTCCTGACCAGGTTCCAGGTCCCGAAGATGTTCACCTTGACGGCCTCTTTGGGATTGTACTCCATCATCGGCACATGTTTATACGCCGCCGCATGGAAAACGATCTCGGGCCGGAGTTCCGCAAAGACCTCCCGGAGACGGAGCGCATCCCTCACATCCCCGGTTATGAAGTGAATCGCCTCCTGCAAGGTTGGGAAGAGCCTGTTCAGCGTCAGGGCCAGGTTGTGGAGCTCCGTTTCGTCAATGTCAAAAAGAATGATCTTGCGAGGCCGAAAAGCACACACCTGCCTCACGATCTCCGAACCGATGGAACCGCCGGCCCCCGTCACCAGCACCGACCGGTTCTGCAGAAACTGCCCGATCTCCCGGAAATCGACGGTCACCGCCTGCCTTCCCATCAGGTCCTCGATGCGGATATCCTCCAGGGCCTTCAGGTTGATCTCCGGCTGATCAAACGAGTAGATCCTGGGAACGACCTTGATGGTTTTGACTCCGGCCCTGCAGGCGGTTTCGTAGAGCATGGTAAGCTTTTTGTGATTCAGCGATGTAATGGCAATGATCACGGCATCCACCGAGTGACGATTGATCATGTCCGCCATCAGTTCCGTCCCCCCAAGGACCCGCACGCCATGGATGTACCGCCCTGCCAGGTGAGGGCTGTCATCCAGGAAACCGATCGGGTAAAAATCGGCAAAGCGCAGGCGCATCATATCCCGCAGGATCATCTCGCCCGTATTTCCCGCACCCACAATCAGGGTCGTTTTTCCCTGGGAAACACGGCCCTGGCGGCTGAGAATTTCCAGATAGAACCGCTTCGAAATTCTTAATCCCATCAGCAGAAGCAGGGAAATCAGACCGTCCAAAAAAATGATCCGTTTCGGGAGGCTGTTGATCGCCATCTCGGAGGGGAGGACAGGGGGCAGACTCAAGGCCGCCAGCAGCAGCTCCGCCAGAACCAGCGCCATCGTCAGGTTGACCAGATCCCCCATTCCCACGTAGCGCCACGTGATCCCGTAAACCCGGAACATGAAGAGAAACACCAGCTTAACGGCAACAAAGAAGGGAAGGACCTCCCCGACCAGGACCGGATAGTTGATGGTTGCCGAGAAATCGAACTGGAAAAGAAAGGCAAGATACAGGGAGAGGGTGAACAGGATCACATCGAAGAGAAGAAAGAAGAGGAAACGTTTCTGTGACGTCGGGGCCACTACGGCACCGGCAAGCCCCCGCATAAGCGATGATTCCGCCTGCTCATGACCATCCGGTCTCCTGGGACTTTGAGGGATCATTGGCTGGCTTCCTCCATCACTTTTTCCACAACGTCCGCAACCATATTCATGTCCTCCGGAGAAAGGCCGGGATGAACGAGAAACATGAGACTCGTATCCCCAAGTTCCCTGGCGACGGGCAGCCGATCTTGCTGCTTGAAATCGCTCCGGCTGAAGGCCTTCTCCCGGTAAATCTCACCGCAGCTCCCGCTGAAGCAGGGAACGCCCTCTGCGGCAATCCGATTCATGATCCGGTCTCGGTCCCACCCTGTCTTCAAGTGCTCCGGGCGGACAAACACGTAGAATTTATAATAGGAATGAAAAATTTCCGCAGGAGGGATCGTCAGTCGCAGGGCATCCAGTTTTTCAAACCGGCTGGTCAGAATCGCTGCATTGCTGCGGCGAATCCGGAGCCAGTGCGTTAATTTCTCCAGCTGAATACGGCCGATGGCCGCCTGCATCTCCGTCATGCGCCAGTTGGTTCCGAAGCTGTCATGAAGCCAGCGAAATCCCGGTGGGTGTTCCTTTTGATAAACGCTTTCGTAGTTCTTGCCGTGATCCTTGTATGACCAAACCCTGGCCCAGAGATCGCCGTCATCGGTGAGGAACATCCCCCCTTCGCCGCCGGTTGTCATGATCTTATCCTGACAAAAGGAGAACGCCGAAGCATGGCCGAATGAACCCACCGCTTTCCCCCTGTATTTCGCTCCGTGGGCCTGGGCGCAATCTTCAACCACCTTGAGACCATGCTGAAGGGCCACATTCAGAATCCCGTCCATATCGCAGGGCCACCCGGCAAGATGAACAGCGATAATGGCCTTTGTCCTTGGAGACAACACCTTCCGGATCGACTCCACCGAAATGTTCTGGCTGTTCCTGTCCACGTCGGCAAAGACGGGTTTCGCGCCCCGCATCACCACGCAGCCCGCTGACGCAATGAAGGTCCGCGGCGTCACAATGACTTCGTCACCCGGACCGATACCCAAGGCGTACAAGGCCGCTTCCAGGGCAACGGTTCCGTTCGCCATTGCCACGGCATGGGACACTCCGACCCAATCGGCAAACTCCCGCTCAAAACTCCGCCCCTCCTCTCCGGTCCAATAATTAACCCGCCCTGACCGGAGAACACGCGTCACAGCCTCCACTTCATCCGGCGAAAAAAAGGGCCAAGGAGGAAATTCCTTTACGCGCCCCGCAATCTCCACTTCAAACTCCCCATCCTGCTCTATTTTTCCTGTTCAATCCAGATATAGGCCATAACCTCTCCATGCACGTTACGCCGGGAAGGTATCGGGGCCCCAGGAGTTCGCAATTCGGCAAGAGAATGGCCTCGCATGTCCTTCCCGGGCAGCGATAGGAGACACGGATACACCGCGGAGGTCTCATCGGATGGCATTGGGCTTGACGGGAAATCCCGTAAGTTTTTCTCCCCAGTGGGCCCTTTTTATGATCTTTGCGGGTACCCCGGCGAGAACGGCGCCTTCCTCGAGGAAACTCTCGATGACAACCGCACCCACCCCCACGGTGACATTGTCCCCCAGGCGGATGCCGGGGCGGTATCGTGATCCGGACCCGAGAAAGCAATATTTTCCAGTCGTCACAGCGCCGGCAATCGCCACGCCATTGGAAACAAACGTTTCCCTCCCGAAATGGCAGTTATGCCCGATCATCGACCCGTGAGCAATCCGGCATCCTCTCCGCAGCACGGTATCCTGCAGAGCCCCCCTGACAAGCGACACATTGGATCCGATAAAGCAGTCATCCTCGACGACCACCCCTCCCAATTGAGGCATGATCCACTTCCTGCCCTGTTTGTCCCAGGCCCAGACCTGACCGGTGGCGCCGACATAAGTCCCCGTTTCGACCTGGACGTTTTTCCCGATACGGGTGTTCTCTCCGATGCGGACATGAGACTGAATATGCGCCCCCTCACCGATCACGCATTTATCGATGAGGCAGAACGGTCCAATAGAGGCGGATGGATGGACTCTCGCCTCAGGATGAAGGATGGCAGTGGGGTGCACACCCGGTGGAGGCGGTTCAGGCATGAATTTCTGGGCCGCGATGTAAAAAGCCAGTTTTGGATCCTCTGTAAAAAGGCTTGTGACGGTCTCATTCCCCGGCTTTACCCCGGGCAGACAGAGCACGGAACATTCTTTCAGATGATCCAGCGCCATCGGGTCCCGGCCTATGTAAAACGTGAGAGAGCGGTCATCGGCCAGCTCGATGTTTTTCAGATGCTCCACGACCCTGTTTGCCGATCCGGCAATCTCCACCGTTATCCCCGCGCTTCGGAGATCTTCCGCAATTTCACTGATGACGAATGAACGATTCCCCATAATCATTCCTGCTTTCTTAAGTCGTCAACCTGCTCGGGATTGCGGTCCAACACAATCCCCTCACGGAGCAGAACCACCTTGACCGTCCTGAACAGGATTTGAAGATCCAGCCACAGGGAATAGTGCTCAATGTACTGCAGGTCGTATTCGATCCTTTTTGACCATTTCAGGAGGTTTCTGCCATTCACCTGCGCCAGCCCGGTTATTCCCGGCTTCATGAGAAATCTCTTCTTCTGTTCCTCCGTATATCGGCTCATGTGTTCCCACAGCGCGGGGCGCGGTCCGATGAAGGACATCTCCCCCGATACGATGTTGATAATCTGCGGAAGCTCGTCCAGGCTCATATAACGCAATATCTTGCCCGTTTTCGTTACCCGGTTGATATCGGGGTTGACTCGCTGCCCTTCAAGCAAAGCGTCGGCATTGGGAACCATGGTTCGAAACTTCCAGATGTAAAAAGGCCTTCCGTGCAGTCCAGGGCGCTTCTGCCTGAAAAATACCGGGCCACCGTCTTCAATTTTTATCGCAATGGCAATGGGAAGAAAGAATATTGCGAAGGCGAGGGAAAACAGGGCGCCGAAAACTCTATCTAAACAATATTTTAAAGATATCTGGAGCTTTCGATGACTCACAGGTCCGTCTCCCATCATCCGCTTCAGGATTTCTCTTCAAGAAGAGATCGACACAGAACTTCATAGCGATGCCCCAGAACGGCCCATTCGAGATTCTCCAACGCGTATTGTCTCCCCCGTGCACCCATCCGGTTTCTACCTTCCTCCCCCATTGAGATGAACTTTCTGAGCGAATCATCCAATTCTTCAGGATTGTACGGTTCCGTTGATATGCCGGCGGCCGCTTCTGAAACCGGATCATTGCCCGCCCATACGGCATGGAGCACCGGTTTGCCGGCCATGAAGTAGTCTCCCAGTTTATTCGGACTGATGCCGTATTGATAAATTGGTTTCTTTTGCCAGCCGATAAAGCAGCAGTCTGCCTGCAGGAGGGCCGTCAGGATCTGCTTTTTGGGTATTCGGGGAAGAAAGGTGATAAACGGAATGGTTTCTTTCTTCGCCCTGTCTTCCAGGGAAGCCTTACTGACTCCGTCGCCGATGAAAATGAAATGATACGGAACATCTTCATCTCCAAGAACACGTTTCAAATCAAGTACCTGATCCAGGGCGTTGGGGGGGCCATGGGCACCGGCATACACAACGACCAGTTTTCCCTTTCGGCGACAATCATCAAACACCTGCTGGTGACGCTCCGGCATTGGATCATAGGGAGGATTCCATTCTCTTTCGTCAACTCCATTGGGTACGTAAAAATAATTTTTTCGCCTTAATCCCAGGGGTTCCATATGCTTATAAGCTTTCGGAACAAGGCTGACAACGGCGTCCGCTGTTCGGTAGGCCTTTTTCTCAATATGGGACATCCAGTGGACAATGGGATGCCATTTTGGAACTCCGACCAGTTCCGTGAGGCTTAATGGCCAGATATCCCGAACCTCGAAAATGATTTTTGCTCCCGTTTTCCGCGCAAGACGATACGCCGGCGGATACACGAAAATATGAACGGAAGAGGCGATGATGACATCCGGCTTTTGAATCTGGCCCTTCTGGATTTTAAGAGCCAGCCTGTCTATACCATGGACATAGTCCATCATGTTCATGATTCTTGACAGGCCGTTTCCCTGGTAAGGTCTGGCGGACAGCTGCAGATAGTCCGCGCCGTCATAGGTTCGAATCTGGTCTATGTCTTCAGTCGGGGCCGGCTTTATGCGGGTATGATGATGTGATGCCGATAGGATTAAGAGGTCATGACCGTGCTGTCGAAAATAGCTGCTCAAATAAAACGGCCTTCCCGGAGTGCCATAGGCGGCCGGCTTAGCGTAATGATTGAGATAAAAGACGTTCACGCGTGGATCCTATTCAACGGGCATGGAAAAGTGTCGGATGAGCTCAAGAACTGCCTGTTATTCGATTTTGTATTTTTTGGCTACCCGGGATGGAACGCCCACCACGGTCAATCCGTCAGGGACATCCGCAACGACGACAGACCCCAATCCAACCGTAACATTCCGGCCGACAAGGACCTTGTTTCTGATGCAGCATTTCGGAGCCAGCCAGCAACAGTCTCCTACCCGGGCGCTTCCGCAAACAATGGCGCCCGCGGAGATGAATACATGCCTTCCAATTTCTGCATTGTGCCCGATATTGACATGATGGCCGATCTTGGATCCCCGGCCTATTTTCGTTGCAGACAGGGTGCCGCGAATAATGGTCGTATTCGCCCCGATCTCCACATCGTCCTCAATGACGACGGTACCAAGCTGGGGAAACTTTTCAAATTCACCCGTAGCGGTTCTTTCAAATCCCTGACCTTCACAGCCGATAACCGCACCAACCTGAATATAGACATTTTTGCCGATCCGGGTGTTCGGGGCAATGTAAACCCGGTCTTCTATGACGGCCCCTTCCCCTAAGCGGACGCCGGAACAGAGATGCGCCATCGGACCGATATAAACGCCTTCTGGAACAGGGACATCTTCCTCGATGATTGCGGTCGGATGAATACCCACCGGCCTTTCAGGTGCAAAAAATTTCTGCAGGCATTTCATGAATGACAATCTTGGATTGGGAACAGTAAAAATGCAATTTAGAATCTCTTTCTTCTCCAGGCTTGGAAGGTCATCCCGGCAAAGGACAATCCCCCCCCCTGAGCGCGAAATTGCCGCAAGCGCCGTCTCTCCGGTCAGTGTGCAAAAAGTAATGTGGTTGCTCTGTGCCGTGTCAAGGGCGGCCGGAGATGTGACAGACCGGACCGGATGACCGAAAATCCGGATGGGATTTATAAAATCCTTCAAGCTGTCGTAGGGGATGGCGGAAGTTGACGATTCGCCCATGGATGATTTCCTGCTCTCTTGAAATTGGATTAAAGGATCAGTCGAACCACCTCAAATGCCTCGGCATACTGCGCGCCGGCACTGACTCCCCTGGCCTTTGCCAACCCGCAGACCAGTTCCTTGCTTGCATAAGGCCTTGCAGACTGACTTTTATACTCTTTTAACGCTTCGAGTTTGATGTCCATATGCTGCTGTTCCAGTTTGACATAGGCCTGTGTGGAAAAGGTTATATTATTCCAAGGCATTTCGTAGGCCAGAATGGTGGTCTGCTTGAATGCCCGGATCCCCTCCATGGCGACGGTGTGGTGGTCCTGATGAAGATCGTTGACGGAAGGAAGAAAAACCAGATCAGGCTTCAGATCTTTCTGGTATTTCACCAGGTCTTCCAGTATCTCCTGCCGATGATGGGCAAACTTTCTGACGGGATAATCATGGATATGCAGATCATAAGGTGCGATCCCAAGAATTTTTGTAGCGGCCTTGACTTCGTGAATCAGGATATCGTTCGGAAATCCTTCCGGCACGGAAGCCTGACAAGATGAAAAGGCAACGTAATGCACTTCCGACTGAGCCTTTATCAATTTTACGATCGCACCGCCACAGCCAAATTCGCCGTCATCCGTATGAGGCGCTAACACTAAAACCCTTTTTTTCTCCAGATTCATCGTTCACCTGTCGACGTTTGATAAACATTTAATGGAAACGATCCCACGGGGCGCCCAGATTTAAAAATGCCGCACATCATAAGCGCAGGGAGATCGCCTGGGGGTTCAACTTTTCTCAAAATCCTTTCTGGAATAACTGTTCATTGATTTTCCTGCTCATAAACAGAAAAGCCTTTTCCTCATTTTCCTGCATGCTTCTTCCTCTGAGAACACCGTCATCGTTTCCCAGGCTTCCCGGATAGAATTCGATGCCGTCAGCAGCCTTCCGTTTTACCATTGCGAAACAGACTTCGAGCTGCTTCATGAACAGATCCATCTCCTCCTTTTCCGAACTCTTCAACCGCCTTTCATATTCACGCCGGTCTGTTCTATACACCCCGAAAATAATTTTTGCCGAGGGGAAATGATATTTGATTTTTTGAATGTACTGACCGTAGTTATTCAAACGGTCACGTTTGTGGAGATAGAAATGAACGACGTCAACATTTTTTCCCAGGAAATTCAACTCATCCGCTGTCAATCGTGTTAAATCATCCTCATAGAGGGTCGCTCCATACTGAAGATTCGGATTCCCTTTTTTTATCGCATCTTTTACCGCTAGAATGATGCCCCTATCCTTCTTGTAGTATTTCTGCCACCAGCGACCGAAGTCATCCTGTGCCAGCTCCGCAATGCACCGATATCGCGTTGAAAGGTTCGCCCACTCCCTGACACCGGCGAGAAATTCATCTTTCGCCAGCAGTTGGCCTGTACTTTTCGCCTTAAGGTTGACCGTTGTATGAAATTTTTTGGAGCAAATATTCCGAGCGTTGCTTTCCGTCGGTTCGTACACGACTCTGGCATAGTTTACCCTGTTCTTTTGAGCATATCCACTTTCGGCAAATCCCCAGCCACCGATCAAAAGGGATTCCCCCTGCTGTGCGTAGAGTTCGCACGCACCCGCAGCAGTAAAGAGAGCAGCCACCAACAACCTCGTCCAGACGTTTCCGTTCATAACTTTTTCCCTCACTTCGTCTTTTATTCCTTGCAAGAACAAGAAGATCCCTGACTGGCCTATCCGCTTCTTCACTCCATGAAATCCCATCGTCACCTGTCTATTGATTGTGATGGATCAATGTTTCCTTGACTCTGTAATCCAAAGCCAGGAGAAGAGCTGTCAGGAAATACACAATCCGATGGCCCGTCAACTCTCCGATAAACAATGTGTACAGCCAGGCGGCGATGGTCATGAAACAGAAACTGAAAAAAATTCCAAAAGAATCTTTATCACGGTTATAAGCGATTTTCATTGAAGATACCATTCGAAAAAGGAAGATCAGAAAGAAACAGAGGAACAGGAATAATCCGAGGGCACCTGATTCCAGGGTGATTTCCAGAAGCAGGTTATGTGGGTAGGACTCCATGTACGAGTAAAAACCGCTGATTCCTCCACCGATGAAGGGGGCATCGTTTATCAGATCCAGGCTCTTCTTATACAATTCCACTCTTGGATTTGTCTCAATCACTTCAGAGGTTTGTGAAAATAAATTGACGATGCGCAGGCTCAGGTTCTCCGGCAGATAATTCACCGTCAGAAAGAGAGAGAAACCGACCAGGGTGACGAACAGCAGGAAATAAAACGTGTATTTTCTCAGAAGCAAAAACCTGCTCAGGTATTCATGAAGGAGAAACATCATACAGAGGGACACAAAAAAGATGACGACGGAACTCCTGCTCCCCGCGATAACGATCATTCCTAAAGCCGCTGCGGTAAAAATGGCCGTAAATAAAAAAGAGGCCAGCTTCCTTTTTGCAAAAAGAGACAGGCTCAAAAGAGCCATGACGGCAACCATAATCGCCCTCCCATAGGAATTTGCGCTGAATGGGGTGACTCGCTGCGCCGTCCTTTCCGAAAGCTGCCCAATCAGAATGATGTCGCCGATGTGAGTGTACATGAACGTCATCAGGGCAATGGTTCCGGCCACATAAACCGCGATAAACATTTTGTATTCGAAGAGGGAAGCTTTCCGGAACACCAGGTATCCCATGGTGCAGACTCCCATGATCAAGAGCAGTTCTCTCAGTTTGTCCGCTGCCAGTTCCTGATTCGCTGTCCAGAGGAAGGAAAGGGCATAGAAGACAATCCATAAAGCAAAAAAGACCCAGAGAGGATCTTCATTCAATTTCCTCCAGCTTGAAAGACGCAGGGCATTAAAAACAAAGGAGAAGGAAAAAAGAAGAAAGGACAGGCGCGTTAACGTAATGGTTCTGACCTCGGACACAAAGCCTCCCTCCAGTGCGGAAGAGGCGACAAACACCATGAACAGGAAGGCGGGATATTTGATGACCAGGCAAAGACCGAAGAGCAGGAACGGAAGCAGCAGAAAGGCAAGGAATTTGGGATTCCACATGGAAAGGGGAATCAGGATGATGATCGCACAAGCGGCAAGCCACTGAATCACGGACTCCTGTGAATTCGGGAAAATCGGTTGCAAAAGCTGTTTATAATGGACCATTGACCCGTTTCCCTGCATGGCTTATGATTCCCGGCTTGAGGGAATGATGGACTTCCTGACGATTTCCAATAATGCGGAATAACCGGTGAGGCCTCGACGAAAGCGGCTGCCGGAATCAAATTCCGGCAGATGCCCGTCCGCTTCATATCCGCCTTCCGTGATCTGCTGAGGAGACGGAAGATATCCGTGGACCTCATTGACGTATCCAGTAAACCACCAATCTTCCGTTTCAGGACATTGGCCGACGATCCACTTGCGCAATCCCTGGGTTGCTTCCATGCCGATACCCAGAAAATGAAGGTTACCTAACAGGATCTTGATGATGGATACAGATCCGCTCGAAGCATTCTCCAGAAACCGCTCCAGGGGGATGCTGTCAGTCGTCAATTCCATCCGCGATGGGATCTCCCTGGCGAGCCTGTCCGAACGTAAAAGCATCCCTGTCACGGTATCCGCCAGACGCTTTGCCCAGCCGAACCACTCACCGCACGATACGCCTGGAAACTTCGGGCCGAAGAGAATACGGAAAAGCATCGAGTGCTTTTTGTGCCTGGATGTGGTGGGCCAGGGCCTTACATCACCGGAAAATCCCTGAAAAAACAAACCGGCAAAGCCGGCTTATTCAGCATCTCCCGAATTCTGTTTCTGACATAACCAGGGTATTCAGACGATAGTTCATCCGGAACAGGATAATTGACGGGATGACAGGAAAAACTCCCGATGATTGCCAGCAGTTCATCCGTTTCGAGAGAATGCAAACCGATCAATCGAATGCGCTTGTCGATGTCCACCGTTTCATCAGGCGCAAGCCTTATGCCGGGGGGATTCATTTTGTATCGGCCAAGGCTGAAGTGCGAACAGTGCTTTCTCCTGTAGACGACCTCATCAAAGATCTGAGGCCGGTGGTGAACGATGGCAAAGGGAGTCTGATCGTTCCGGAACAGCGTTTCACAGGCTGAAACGATGCGGCGGGTGACATCCTGCAAATAAGCGTCGTCGACCGACCGGTTGAAATTCTTCGCAATGTCCGTCTGCGGTGCGAAATGTGTGTGTGATGCAAAGACTGCGACTCCGACGTCTTTCTGCAAGGCGTGCGCGGTGAGCCATTCCAGCAATGACCGATATAATCCCTGTGTTCCATAGAGCCAGTCAACCGACACCAGGAGATGACAGGATGTCTCGCGACTGATCAAAAGGATGTTGGCCTCAAGTTTCAGTCCGATTTTATCAACGGGACGCTTATATTTGGCAAAACCGGATAAAACCTGAGGGGTCACAGGGGAGACATCAACGGTGGCACAACTTATTTTCAGCACCGGCTACACCCAGTCAGCGAGACAAAAAGGAACACTTGGCGCAGAGGAACCGCCTCTGCAGTGCTCTCCGCCGTCCCCCCGGGCAAGTCCATAGGGCCCTCCTGCCCGGATCTTCGCCTGACCCTGCAGCTTCAGCATGAAGGGTTCTTCAGAATTCTCTCATACAAAGAACTCAAGTTTTTGAATTCATTTTCCCAGGAATAGTTGTTTCGGACATAAGCGCGCCCTGAAAAGCCCATTTCCTTTCGTTTGTTTTCATTCATATACAGATTATAGAGAGCCGAGGCAATTTCTTCCGGATTGTCGCCATCCACCATGATGCCGAAGCGTCCTTCAGCGAGCATCTTTTCAAAAAACGGTTTTCTGGAGATGACAACAGGAATACCAGCGGATAGATATTCGAACAATTTCATCGGATAGGCCTCTCTGACCGAATCCTTCTGAAAAAATGTGATGAGAATGCCAACCTGTGCACTGCTCTGCTCCCGCACGACATCACTCCAGGGCAGCATGCCGGACACATCAACAGACCCGATCTGCCTTGCCCTCTCTCTGAACTGCGCCTCTTCTTCGGCTTTGTTGAACCCTCCGATCATCTTCAATCTTGCGGCAGGGCATTTCTTTTTAAAGCGTTCAAATCCATCCAGTATCTGCCAGCAGCCCCGCACGGATGAAATCCCTCCGGTGTAAATGACCGTGAAGGCATCCGTCACCGGTTCCCCCCCCGACGCCTTGTACCAATCGATGGGAGGGAAATTCCGGACAAGTACGGTATTCTCATTGTGGTCCTTGAATTTTCCAGCAATTTCTTCGGACACGACAACAATGCCGGAAAAGAGTCCCGCCGCCCTCTTCTCGATAAAATCGACGATCCGTGAAGCCGGCCCGCGCAGGATCTTCGGTATGTATTTCCTTTTGGTCACGAGGACCGCCTTGAAGTCTTCATGCACATCCATGACAACATTCTTCCCCGATAACGCCAGGAACATTCCGCAGGGAATGAGGTCCGGATCATGAAAATGGTAAATATCCGCTTTCAAGGGAAGGATCTTGAAGGGAAAAATAAAGGAGGGCAATATTTTATTGAACAGTCTGTTTTTGTATCGGCCCACGGCATGAACCTGGATGCCCTCAATCCGGCTATCTTCAGGGTGATATCCCACAACATGAACGTCATAACCTTCCCTGGCAAGAGAGACCGCCTGCCGGAAAAAAATCCGGGCATCCATCGCCCTGTGCTGGGAAGTAAAAATGCATACTTTCTTTCTCATCTTCTCACATGCCCCTTCCGCAGCGACCGGTTGATCAAACCACCAATTCCCTGTAGATGCTTCGCGCTTCTTTGCGCCCCAACCTGCTGCCATGCCAGAGCAGAGTAAAATTACCTCCGAATTTCCGCGCCTGCTTTTTCAGTTCACCCATGAGATCCGCCGCCGAATCGGTGCAGCCCATGCCCAGATACCGTTCTTCAAGAACAGAACACTCCATAAGAATCAGGGGGTATTGCCAGAGCCGAAGCGGCCTTCCTTCGATTAAATCATACATGGGATACTCAAAGCACGTTCCGCATCGATATCCGGGCTGGTCGGCAAAGCCAAGTGTCGTATCATAGCTGATACCGGCCTTTTCAAGATTGGAGGCCGTTTCCGGCGTACTCCAGCGGAGGTAATGCTGGCGGTTTCCCAGTTCGGCCTGCCGGATTCCTTCCGCCTCCATGACAGCCCGCAGAATTCCCGCCTCCTTTGAACACTGAAACTCATCGAGATAGGTGCCGAAACTCCCATGAAGTCCGATCTCATGCCCGCGGGCGCTAATGCGCCTCATCAACGAGCGAATGCGGGGCTCGTGAATGCTGTAGTTGCCGTCCATTCTGGGAACGGACCGATCAGCAAAAAAATAGAAGGCCACGCGATTGCCGGCCTTTTCGTTTGTATCCATGATCCAGTCGAAGTTGTCCATCGGATCAAAGCCGTAGTACCCGCAGGAAGAGCAGACGGTATTGAGCCCCGTCCTGAGGGCTGCAACGGCGCTCCGGCGCTTCAGAACATCTCCCGCCATGTTTCGCAGGGTCATGCGCAAACTTTTCACATTCCGGGCATAGGGATGATCCACATCACAACTGACCATGGTCCGAAACTGGCGGGGTTTCCGCATCACGGAGCGTCTGTCGCCAATCTTCCCGTCTGAACCAGCCTTGCCGTAACTCAGGCACGACCAGAGGATTTCAGCATACTCGTTCACGATCGGACGCCTCAGAAATCCTTCCTGACAGGCAAGCGATGCTTCCGCCGGGAAACGTCCGAAGACATCCCGCTCTTTCAGGACGGCTTCCTCATAGCGTGAAAGCATGAAGAAGGCGGAACCCAGGATGTCGATGGGCAGTTCAATAATCCGGTGCCCGGCTGTCTGAACGGGTGCTGGATGTTTTTGGGTTGCCGATCCGTAGATGACAGGAATCCGGAAATCGGTCAAGGTGCAGTTCCCGCCGAGGGAACCCGCATCCCATATGCTCAGCGGCCTTTTGGGCAGTGAGTCCTCAGTCAGCCATTTTTCTCTCGAACATTGAAACAGGACGTCCGGAAGAATGACAGCGTTGAGATGATCCGCCGAAATCAGCGTATCCGAGCGGTTCTCTATCTCCGTTTGAAAGTCCAGTCCGAGAAACAGCCTGAAGATCACATCAATAATATAAGCCCGCTCCTCGGGATAGGATGGCGGAACCTTGATTTTCAGCATGTTGTTTCCCGCTGTACAATCATTTGTCTGACAACGTAATCCCACAAGATATATTTGATGATGTAAGAAACGATCATCGCCACGGCAAAACATACAACCGCCCAGAAATCCGATAAACCGAACCATGCCGCGGAAAGAATGCCGATAACGACAAAGGAAAGGCGCATCAGTGCCCATGAGAAGGAGAAGCCCTGCCTCTCGATAATCGAAAAATTGATGACGGAATCCGTTGTCAGTTTGAACAGAAACACGAAAGCCATCACCTGAACGTATACGCCGCTCTGCACCCATTTCGCCCCGAAAACAAAGGTGAAGATCCACTGCCCGGCAAACGCGAGCAAGATGCTTGGCACAATGCCGAGCAGGAACAGCCGGCGATTCATATCTCTGAACAATTTCTGAAGCTTACGTGGTTCCTTGGCCAGCCTTGCCGCTTCTCCGAGAAAGGCCTTGGAGACGGAAGCCCCTACCAGGGAAATCGGCTTGGCAAGCACCTTCTGGGTCAGATAGAACCATCCGGCCACCTCGACACCATAATAGGCGGCAAACAGCAATGGCGGAACCTGCAAACCGGCGCTGTTCAAAAGAGACGCACTTGTCTGGTACATGGGGAAGTCTTTGTACCGGCGTGCCGCGGCACGAAGATTGGCCATGGACACGGAACGAAGGCAATGCTTGTTCTTTTTCCAGAACAGCTTGGCCAGCGTCCCCAAACCGGCACATTCACCCACAATCTGGCCCAGAAGAAGCCCCAAAGGCCCAAAACTGATAAAACCTAATCCCAACTGGGTCAGAGTTCCCGAAATCCCCTGAGAAATTCTTGTCCTCGCGATGACGGGGTACATTCGCTCACGTACAGCCCAGTAATTGAAGACATTGTAGACGCCGGCCAGAAATAAGCCAACAGGCAGAACCCAAAGATAGGGTTCAAGTACTCTGAAACGCTCCACCTGAATGAGTTTGGGAGAAAATAACCAGACGCCAAGGACGGCCAGCAGAACCGTAAAAAAGACCAATCCAACGCATAAACTCAAGACGTCGATCGCCGTCTGATTATCTTCCGGTATGGGAATTGCCAACTCATACCGCAAAGAGGTAAAATTCAGAGACATGGTCAGAAGCGATGCATAGACGACCAGGATTCCAAAGTCATTGGGGGTATACAAACGGGTTAGAACGGGAGAAAAGATGATGGCCAGACCCTGTGCAAGGCTGGTTCCCCCGGCAAGGATCATGGCACTGCGGATAAAATGGTCCTTGGGAAGGATCTTCTTTGTTTTTCTTGCTATCGTTTCCCAAAGTGCCTCAGTAGTCAAAGAGATCGGCCAACCTTTCCGGAATGATCAAACCGTCAGCAAAAAGCCTGCTTCTATGGAAATCACGGGATCTTTGATCCGGCGAGTCCGGCATATAAACCGACTAGCTTTTTTTCTTCATTGTCCCAGTTGAACTCCGCCGCCGCCTTCGCAACACGGGCTCTGTATTCCCGGTAATGTTCCTCATTGTCAAACATGCGGTTTATTTCTTCCGCCATGGCTTCGGGGTTTCCGGTATCAATTACAATGCCGATTCCGTATTTCTTCAGAATCTGTCTCAATACTGGACGTTCAGGGACAGCCACAGGAATACCGGCAGCAACATAATGGAAGAACTTGTTCCCGAGACTCAAGAAATAACTTTCCGATGTATTTGCTGACGGGATGATCCCGAGATCTGTCGTTGACAGATACCGGGAAACGTCGCGGTAGGGAACCGCTGGAACCAGGAAGGCCTTTCCCGAAAGATGATCCTTTTCGATCAGCGCCTGAAGATTGGGAAGAAAGGGACCTTCCCCCATGATGATGACCACACTGTTCTTCAGATAAGGGACCATTTTCAAGAGGTTGACCAGCCCTCTTCCCGCGAACAGTCTTCCTGCATAGACAATGATTTTCACTTCTTTCGGAATTGATAATTTTTCTCTCAGGGTCATTCCGTTTTCACCGGGCAGTGCGCCTGAATCCGCCCTGCGGTCCGCATTGAGTATACAGGAAACATCCCGGCCCAGAATGGACTGAAGGCGCAAGGCGATTTCCTCGTTTACGCTGATGATGATATCCGCTCTTTTAGCAAGCAGATTTTCTATCAGGCCGCTAGAAAGGTTCATGAATCGCCCCTGAGCGTCTCTGCCGCGATGAAATTCATGGGAATCATAGATGATTTGCCTTGCACGAGAAAGAACGCCGACCGGAAGCGCATTCAAATCATGACAATGAATGATTGCCGGTGAATATTCTCTGGCAAAACGCACCGCCCGAAACAGGTACTCCATGTATTTTAAGTACTGTAAAAGCCTTACTTTCGGGAGCTTTTTCGTACTCAACTTGATCCTGGTTATTTTAAAAAAAGGGTGCGCTTCCACGGCAGGAAGATCCCCCGCATCATTCTGAACTCCCAGCACTGTGACCTGGTATCCGTTCCTGCCCAGTGATTCCACTTCCTTAAGGACTCTTGTGTCTTTTGTAACCTGATTGAGAACCACGTGAAGCACTTTTGTCATACGATACTCCTACGGAATGGATAAAAAAGGCGAATCTTTTGGGTTCATCCGGTTAATAAGCACCTCTGAGTATGTAGGTGATAGAGGCGGAGTTTGAAGTGCTCCATGAAACGTTTGCATAACTGCGGATTTCTCATTCGAGGGAAATTCGCAATTCGGAATATTCAGTATATTTAGCTGATTGCGTTTACCCATTTTGAGTATTCAAATAAATTGCTTACTTATGCAAACGTTTATCCATACCCCGGAATCCATAAGCCTGCCTTTTTAAAGTTTTAATCTTGTTGTTTGTGCCCTCAAGGGCGGCATTTATAATATGATGCTTGAAATAATTGAGGATCGCAGTCCTGTATCCGGAGAGCGTTTTGGCTACCTTGACGAGTTCTTTGATTCCGGCCAGCATGGCGTCCTTACACCAGGTGTCAAGGAAGGTAACTGCCTGGGAGTACTCGGATATTTCCCAGAAGAGTCTGAGTTGTTCTTTCATGGAATGCATGATGAATAGAGGTTGATTGGCCTGCATCAGTGCATCGTGGCGCTCCTTATGGTCCGGCTTCAGGGAATCATAATTGCGTAAAAGGAGAAAGCGGTTTCCCGTGAGGGTTTGCTTCCCGATATCATCAAGTTCTTTCTGTTGATCTCTGCGTAAGTTTTCGATGCCTTGGTTTATCAGAGCCATAATATGGTAACGGTCGAAGACAATATCTATATTGGGAAGGACTTCCCGTACGGCAGAGAAGAAGGGAATTCCCATGTCCATTGCAACCGCTCGCAGTTTTTTCCCTTTGCGTGCCAGTTTTTTCAGGAAGAGCAAAATCCCTTCTTTGCCCTTTCCCTCAGCGGCAAAAAGGATCCGCCCTTCAGAGAGATCCATCACCGTGGTCATGTACTCGTGACCCTTCCGGATACTGAATTCATCGATGCCGATATACCTCACTTTATGAAAAAGACAAACGGTCGGTCAGAAACGTTCGTTCCCAAACAAAAATTGAATAAATAACGCCCAAAATGAAGGCAAAAGAAAAAACTGAATTATGCAAATCTCACTCAAATCATAGTATTGAATCAATTGTGGAAAGATACAATTTTCTTTGCCTTCGTGAAGCTACTTTTCCGTTATGCCAGAGCAATGTAAAATCGCCAGAAAATTTTTTGCAAATATCATTCAGATGGAATATCTTTCCCCACAATATGTTTGTAATCGTTCCGTCACGATCAGTAACGGTGCCATCCATGACCATCAGTGATCGTTCCCTCAAATTAAGTTTCTTTCTTTCTTGCAGGTTAAAAACTGGATATTCGTAACAACATCCTGTTCTAAATCCGATTAGATCGGCAAAACCTAACGTACTGTCATAATTGAGACCTGCTTCTTCCCAGTGTTGCCATGTTGTGGGATTTTGCCATCTCAAGTAATGTTGGCGGCCACCCCATTCATTCTGTTCTGCCCCCTCTTCTTCAGCCGCCATTTTTAACCGAAGGAACTCGCTCTTTGTTCTCTCCGCATTTAAATAACTTCCATATGTAGGATGAAATCCGATGAGATGACCGCGTTGAACAATTCGTCGAAGACAATGGCGAGCCCAAGGATGATCTATGTTATAGCGCTGGTCATACTTGGTATGTCCCAAGTCGGTCATGAAGTTGAACGTGCTTGAAACACCATTCTTCTCACTTAAATCCATGATGAAGTCAAATGTATTGAAGGGATCTTTTTCGGCGCAACCCAGCCAAGCAGCCTGCATATTCCTTAAGACCATGATCAGATCGCGTCTGACTATTAAATCACCGCCTATTCTCCGGATAACTTGTTTCAATGGTTTCCCGACTACAGATAAGATGTCATCCACGTCGTGGCTAAGAAGCAATCGATATTCACGCTTTTTTCTTATGAGCGACGGCCACACCCTTTTCAGCCCTGACCATAAAATTTCGATGTACTCATTGACAATGGGCCTTTCGATAAATCCTTCCTGGTGTGCAAGCATCGCTTTTGGCGGAAACCTGTTGTGTTCATCTCTATCTGTTTTAACCAGTTCCTCATATCTCGTGAGCATGAAAAAACAGGCGCCAAAGATGTCGATCGGTAGCCAGAATTCTTGACCATTAGGTGTATTCTGCGCATGATTTGGCCCATCAAGATGGGATTTAAGGTCACCATAAATGACTGGTAAAGATGGGAACCCAAGGGCGTTGTCAAAGCCAAATAGCCGATGGTCCAAAACGTTGAGGGGTTGTTTGGGAAGTGACTTATTGGTCAGCCATTGCTCCTCCGAGATTGCAAATAGGCAGTCCGCAATTATGAGTCGACGCCTGTTATCCTTATCAGAAATACAGACATTTGCTCTCCCTGTTCTCTGGATAACATAATCTAATCCAAGGAACTCTTTAAGGATGACGGAAATAATATAGTCTCTTTCGGCTGGGTATGATTGTGGAATTGTAACGATGATTTCCATTATGAAACCTTTGTACAACTCTAAAAGTAGAGTTTTGAAATTTCTGGTCAAAAAAGCATCTATAAATTTAAATAACTACTCGATAATAGTAAATAATCAGCGCCAACAGGACGCGGCTTTAAGTTCAGCCCCCCATAGGGGGGCATTGCATCGCTTTATTTTAATTTGGGCCGCTCAAGCTTAAACCACCGCAATACTTGGTCTGTACCAACGAGACATTTTGGTTATACTGCCAATAGGCCATGCCCAGACGGAACCGGCATAGCCAACAAACATTACCACGCCCATAGGACGTGGGTTTCTGCTTCGCACTAAACTTTTGCATAAGTAAGGAATTTATTTGAATGCTCAAAATCAGTAATGTCCGGTTAAGAACTTGCGCGTAATTGACCTCTGCTTGGCGGTTTATAGCGCCAAGTACCTGTTTCATTTACAATATCCTCGAAACTCATTTCGTTTCGGATATTAATGGATATTTCCC
>JAVETB010000162.1:0-2977 GCA_034006265.1 Syntrophus sp. (in: bacteria)
CGAGTACCGGAGAACCCTTCGCCTGCTAAAATCTCACCAAATATTATCAATAAATCTCCATATAAGATAGTACATACGCAAAACGTAACGTAGCTTAAATATTCGGAACCTTGAATTGCACAACTCATCAAAAAATTAATCCCATTAAATTTGCAAACAACTCTATCTGCATAACTCCTACAAGATTTATTATATGACAGGCCAATGTAATACCATTCATGACCCTTCAGAAGATCCCGTATGGCATCAGTAATTATCGCATGATCCGGGAAGAAGGATATGTGTACGTTGATAAAACCCGGTTTATCAAAGTGCTCGAAGATTACCCCGAACCATATGTTTTTTTTCTTCGTCCCAGAAGATTCGGGAAAAGCCTCTTTGTTTCACTCCTCAGTTCATATTATGATATCGCAGCGAAGGGAGAATTTGATCACCTTTTTTCCGGGACATATATCGGGAGAGACCCGACGCCTTTGAGAAACAAATATTATATTCTGAACTTTGACTTCTCAGGAATTTCTACAGATTCTAAAGAAAAGTTAATGGAAACCTTTTCAAAAAGTGTACTGATATCTCTCAATTTGTTCATTCAAAAATACTGTCCTCAATGCTCTCTTATCCAGATGGATAACGCACCAGAACTTCTCCTAAAATTTTTTCAGTTGGTTGAAAATGAAATCGACGGACCATTATACGTTATCATCGATGAGTATGATCATTATGCCAATGAACTACTTGGATTTGATCTCACACTTTTTCAAAATTCTGTAAGCAAAAATGGTTTTATCAGGAAATGGCATGAAGTGCTCAAGCAAGGAACAAAGACATCTGTACGAAAAATATTTGCAACCGGCGTATCTCCTATAACGCTCGATAGCCTGACATCCGGGTTTAATATTGGAAAAAACCTTACCCGAAGTCCGAAACTGAATGAAATGATGGGATTTACCGGAGAAGAAGTAACCAGGCTGATAACAGACACCCTGCCAGAGGGTTCCATAACCCCGGCGATGCTGGAAACAATGCAGCAGTATTACAGAGGCTGTTGCACAACTAAAATGGGATTTCCGCAAGAGGACAATTTCCATTCGATTGAACGCAATATTGCAAGTTAAAATTTTCACTTTTGTCTCATTGTATTAATAATTTGGAGTTGTGCAACAGCCTCTACAATGGGTATCTTTTCAGTGAAAAAGGAGAAAAACGGGTTTTTAATAGTGACATGATCCTGTATTACCTGAGTAACACCTATGAACAGGGAGAACCCCCTGAACTCCTGCTTGACATGAATATCGCGAGTGATTATGGTAAACTCGCCCGAATCATGCGATTAAAATCCCCGGAAAGTAATATCCAGGTTCTAAAAGACATAATCTATACCGGCGAAGTTTCAGCACAAATAACTCCCCAGTTCTCAATGGAGAAAGACTTTACCAGGGATGATTTCACCTCTCTCTTGTATTATCTTGGTCTACTCACCATCAAACGAGCGATACCTGGAGAGGTTATCCTTCACATCCCAAATTATGTTATACGTGGCCTGTATTATGATTTCTTTACCACCGTTATCAGTGAAGAAGGATCCTTTGCTATTCAACCTGAACGGATACGTGAGGCGATGAGGGAGATCGGCTACGAAGGAGCATGCACGAAACTGGTTGTTTTAATCAAAGAAATCCTTCATGCATTCTCAAACCGGGACTATATCGGATTTGATGAAAAGTACATCAAGGTGTTACTCTTCACCTATGCACATATGAGTAATCTTTACCTGGTAAAGTCAGAGTACGAAGTCCCGGGCGGGTATATTGATATCGTACTCATCCCACGCAGGCCATGGAAACCAGACTATTATGCTATGTTTGAACTCAAATACCTGAAATCCGGTGCATCAGAAAGGAAAATCCAGGAGATAACAGAAGAAGGTATCGGGCAGTTGAAACGGTATTCAATGTCTTCTGAGTTTTCTGATGTGAAAAACCTGAAAAAATGGGTTTTAGTATTTGTCGGTGACCGGTGCGTTACGATACGGGATGTATAAAGAGTCAGGGCAACCGATCGATTATATCACTCATTTTTCCATCTTATTCTGTTTTGAGTTCTGTGATTGCTAAATAGGTTCTGAATAGACAACGACCAAAAAATGGTAGGTAATATCGGGTCATACACAAGGGTTTAGACCCTCGATCCCATCCCCCTGACTGCCAGTGGATTTGGCTGTGACGGAGCACCCATTGGCATTATCCGCCTGACATTCTGACTGCTCTTCACCGGCATCTCCACTTTCGGAACCGCAGCAACCGGCCGTGTCACATCTGGTACCTGAAAAGCACTATCCGGTTTTGTGACCGGGCTTAATTCTACCGACTGAATTGAGGCAGTTCCACCTGTTCCTGACCATTTTCCGGTGACCGGGATATCCCCGGCAAGGCCGAAGGTGTATTGCTTATCGCCAGAACCCCATGCTCCGTTTCCGGTATAATCAAGATACCAGGTATGGCCACGGAAGACACCGACATCGGTTTTGCCGTCACCGTTCCAGTCACCGGTTACCGGCTTGTCTCCCGAAATGCCGAAGGTGTATTGGCGATCAGTAGAGGGGCCATTCCACGCACCATTCCCATTATAATCAAGATACCATGTGCGACCACGGAAGACACCAATGTCAGTTTTTTCGTCACGGTTCCAGTCACCAGTCACCGGTTTGTCCCCAGAAAGGCCGAACGTATATTGGCGGTCAATAGAGGGGCCGTTCCACGCACCATTTCCATTGTAATCAAGATACCAGGTGCGACCACGGAAAACACCGATATCGGTTTTACTGTCACCGTTCCAGTCACCAGTTACCGGTTTGTCCCCGGAAAGGCCGAACGTATATTGGCGATCAGTAGAGGGGCCGTTCCACGCACCATTTCCATTGTAATCAAGATACCAGGTGCGACCACGGAAAACACCGATATCGGTTTTACTGTCACCG
>JAVETB010000163.1:0-2941 GCA_034006265.1 Syntrophus sp. (in: bacteria)
GGTACAGGAAAACCTTGTCCCCGCCGAGAAAGAGGGAAAGATCCGAAAAGGTCTGCCGTGCCTCTTTCTCTGTCGGGCTCAGGACGACCATGGGCCTGCCGAGCTTCCGCGACAGGGACGCGATCAGAAAGGCATTGGCCGAACCGTGCAGCCGGTTCACGGATAACTGTTCAGCGCCGTCGTCTATGTTTTCAAAAAGCATCCGGAGAACCGGAGCGGAAGGGCCTTTGGATGTGGATGGTATTTTTCTCAATGTCACAAAATTTCGGCCGGAATTGGCCAAAGCGGAATTCCGGTCATCAAGCTTTCTTCAAGCGGGCCTTTATGTCGTGATCAGAACGGCGGCAGCCGGTTCATTCTGGAAACCCCTTCTTCAGCGGATGGCCAGCATCCGGTCCAGGGTCCTCTTCGCTGGAATGCGGATCGCTTCGGGAACCTTCACGACGGGCTTCATCGCTTTCAGGGATTCCAGGATGTTTTCCAGCGTGATCATCTTCATGGTCTGGCAGACAAGATGTTCGGAAGGGGAAATGAAGATCTTTTCCGGGTTCTGCTTCTTCAGCGGGGTCATGATCCCGATTTCCGTGCCGACGATGATTTCCATGGCCTCCGTTGTCCGGCAGAACTCGATCATGGCTGCCGTGCTGCCCACAAAGTCGGCCATCTCCACGACGGCGGTGTTACATTCCGGATGGGCGATGAAGAGCGCGTCCGGATGTTCCGCCTTGGCGCGGGCGATCTCCTCCGGTTGAACAAAATGGTGAAAGGGGCAATAGCCGTCCCAGGGGATGATTTCTTTGTCCGTGAACCGGGCCACGTAGCGGGCCAGATTACCGTCGGGGATCATGAGGATCTGCCGGGAATCCTGAAGGCTTTTTACCACCTTGACGGCGTTGGACGAGGTGCAGCAGATGTCCGAGTGTGCCTTGATCTCCGCCGAGGAATTGATGTAGGTGACCACGGCCGCCTCCGGATACCGCTTCCGGGCCTTTTCCAGTGCGGCGGGCGTTATCTTGTCGGCCAGGGGGCAGCCCGCATCCAGGTGGGGCAGGAGGACGGTCTTGTCCGGGCACAGAATGGACGCGCTTTCCGCCATGAAATGAACCCCGGCGAAAACAATGACTTCTGCCTCCGTCTGGGCGGCCTCGATGCTCAAGGCCAGAGAATCCCCAAGAATGTCGGCAATTTCCTGAACCTCTTCCCTCTGATAATAATGGGCCAGCAGAATGCCGTTCCGTTCGCGAAGCAGATCGCGGATTTCCGACTGCAGGTCTGATCTGTTCATAAGTCGAGTCCTCGATTCCTTAATAGGATGAAACTCCTGCTAAGGGAAATATAATATAAAAACACACATTACAAGATGAAAAAACAGAGGATTGTGGTTGTTGACAGAACGGGGGAATTGGGATAGCTTTCCGGACAGTTCTGGAGCCTGCGAGCTGGAAGTCGGTTCCCATGGGTTTCTGCGGGGAGCGGGAAAATCGGTTGAAAAAAGGTGCGCCATGATTCAAGTTGAAGATGCCCTGAATATCATTTTAAAGGAAACCCTCCCTCTGGGGACGGAAAAAGTCGCCATCCTTGACAGCCTGGGGCGTGTTCTTGGGGCGCCTGTTTTTTCCGGCCGGATCATCCCTCCCCGGGATAATTCCTCCATGGACGGCTACGCCGTGCATGAAGTCGACACGCAAGGAGCCTCCTTTTCCAATTCGGTGATTCTGGAAGTGATCGAAGACATCCCCGCCGGGTCCATTCCCAGGCGGGTCGTCGGGATCGGCCAGGCGGCAAGGATCATGACGGGTGCGCCCATTCCGGAAGGCGCCGATGCAGTCATCAGGGTGGAAGACACCCGGCAGGACGGCACAAGGGTCGAGTTGATTGCAGCCGTGAAAAAAGGGGAGAATATCCGGTTCGCCGGCGAGGACGTCCGTGAAGGAGAAGAAGTCATCCTTGCCGGAACCGTCGTGCGCCCTGCGGAGGTGGGGATGATGGCGGCATTGGGGAAGTCCTTTGTCTCCGTGTATCAGCGCCCCGTAGTGGCGGTTATCGCCACAGGTGACGAACTGGCGGATATCGACGCCCCGGTTTCATCGTGGAAGATCGTGAACAGCAACGCCTACTCTCTGACGGCCCAGATCCTGGAATGCGGAGCCATTCCCCTTCAGATTGGCATCGCCCGGGATAACCGGGAAGATCTGCTGGCCAAGTTTCGGCCGGCCCTCCGGGCCGATGTGATCCTCTCTTCCGGAGGGGTGTCCGTAGGCGATTACGACATGGTCAAGGATATCATGACGGAAGTAGGCACAGACATTGAGTTCTGGCGGGTGGCGATGAAGCCGGGAAAACCCCTGGTGTACGGCAGGATCAGCGGAAAGCCGATTTTCGGCCTTCCGGGAAACCCCGTGTCTACCATGGTCTCATTTGAACAGTTTGTCCGTCCTGTTCTCCTGAAAATGATGGGGCACCGGCACCTCTTTCGAAGAACCGTGCAGGCGGTTCTGAAGGAGGGATTGGACAAGCAGCCGGAGCTGACTTATTTTGTGCGCGTTCATGTGGAGCGCGAGAACGGTGGTTATGTGGCGGTCCTCACGGGAGAACAGAGCTCCGGCATCCTTAAATCCATGGTGCGGGCCAACGGCTTGGCGATCCTTCCGAAAGGCGTGCAGAACATTTCTCCCGGAGAGCGGGTCACCGTGCAGATGATCGACGACTCTTTCAACATGACCCTGAATCCGGAATATTTCCAAGAGAGATAATGGTTGACAGGCATCGCCTGTTGGGGTTTAATACCCCCTCTCAAAAAGAACGTCCATATTACCCGCTTTACTCTTTTCCAACGGAAGTGCCAAGGTCACTGGTGGGCCTCCCGGACTTCAAATCCGGTGTGGGGCGCTAAAACCGTCCCAGGTGGGTTCGATTCCCATGCACTTCCGCCATTTTTTAT
>JAVETB010000164.1:0-2863 GCA_034006265.1 Syntrophus sp. (in: bacteria)
GACCCCCCGCGCCTTCGTCATCGCTCCCAACCGGCCGCCCTTGACCAGGGAAAGATGCTTTCTTACCGCGTTCATTTCGTCGATCGGCACACCTGCCGCCAGAAGCATCCGCGACATTTCCTGGAGATCCTGAAGGCTCAGCGGAACAATCGGTTTCTCAATCAGGGCGGAACTTCCGCCGGACAGGAGGTAGATGAAAAAGTCCTTCTCCGAGAGCCCGGAAAGCGCGTTTATCAGCCTTTCCGCCGCATGGACGCTTCGGGCATCGGGAACGGGATGAGCGCCCACAACCACATCAATGCGGTCCGGTTCCGCTTCGTAACTGGAAACCACCAGCCCACCGGCGACCCGGTCTCCAAGAATTTCCGTCACCGCTTTTGCCATGCCGACCGAGGCCTTGCCGCTTCCGAAGACGAAGAGTTTCCGCCCGGGCTCCGGAACATACCGCCGAGCCCCGACAATCAGCTCGTTTCCCTCGATCCTCAAGGCTTCACGGATCATGGCCTCCGGCAGCACTGCATGGAGCGCCTCGAAAAAGATCTCATGGGCTGTCTGCTTCAAGTTCATCCAATACCCCCCCCAGGGCCTCGCTCCAACCCCTGCTTCCCGGTTCAGGGGCCTTAACCACCCCCGGCAGCGAAGCCTCCAGCCAGCCACGCTCCCGATGGGGGATGAGAACGGGAACGTTCACTTCATGCAGCATAGGCAGATCGTTTTCACTGTCGCCGATGCCGACGGCGACATGTTCCGTCCCGAAAATCTTCCGGTAGAGGGCCCTGACGCCGCGCACAGCGGCCCCTTTGTCCTGCCGGTCACCGATGAGATGGTAAAACCTCCCGCCGCGGACGATCTTCATTCCTTCCTTCGCCGCCAGACGCTTCAACTCCGTAAGATCCGGAACGGATTCAAGGAGAAAGGGTTCCGAAAACTCCCGGGCCTTAGCCCTTTCCGCCTCTCCAACGGCAAGTCCGGTGAGTCCGGCAACCTCCAGGGAAGAAAGGTCACCGTATCCGGTGATTTTGAAGCGGCTCTTCAGCACTGCAAATACGCCGCGGATCCTTCCATAGGGCAACCCCAGCGCAAGGACGAAGAAATTCCCCTGCTCCCGGAATTCCTCGGGCAGGGAAACGCTGCGGTATCCCCTCGGAACGAATATTCCCCCGCCGTTCTCCACGATAAAGGGCTCCCGTAATCCCAGCCGGTTCTGGAGAGGCTCCACCTCCCGGCACGTCTTGCTGGTAACGAAAATCAAGGGGATCTTCGCCTTCCGGAGCCGATCCAGGGCCGGCCGGGCTTCTTCAAAGGAGTAATCGTCATGATTCAGAAGGCTCCCGTCCAGATCCGTAAAGACCAGAATGTTCATCCCTGCCTACCCCCTTTCCGGCAGAGCGGAAACCAGTATCTTGATCGAAGGCCTTCCGGCCGGCCTGGCGGGGGCGATAGCGGATGCGAATGTGGCGTCCTGCACCGCCAATCCCTGGGAAAGCACTTTAACCTGCTCGACATGAAGCCTCACTTTCCGCTTCAGGCTGTCCCGCATCTTCTGCTCAGCCAGCTCCAGTTCCCTGTCCTTGAGGTAGTCAACGGCGGGGACAACCGCCTCGACTTCAGCAGGCCCCCGTCGTCCAACTCCGTAAAATGGAATGTGGCCAGGCGCGAGCACTTTTCCTGATTGAACGGCTTTTTAAAGACGCTTCGACATCCCATTTCAGCTTGATCTCGGGAACACCCCGGGAAAGGAAATCAGCGGGACCGAGATCACCAGGAGAAGCAGGGACAGATAGACGAGGCGGCGCTTTAATTTCTTCATAGCCTCGCCCCTCACCTATCCCTTTCGGAGCAAACGCTTCTCGAAGCCCACGATGAGCATCACCGAGACGGCCACCGCAAGAAGGCGGATCCAGGAATCGATCCCGATCGGCGCGCTGTGGAACGCCGTGTTCATCGCCGGCGCGTACGTGAAAAGAAGCTGCAAAATAATCATGGCGGAACAACCGGCGAAGATCCAGGGATTGGAGAAGAATCCCAGTGCGAAAGCGGATTTCGTCAGGGAGCGGCAGTTAAAGAGATAAAAGAGCTCTGCCAGAACAAAAAGATTGACGGCCACCGTCCGCGCCTCCTCAAGGGTCGCCCCGTTCTTCAACAGCTCCCACTTGAACAGCCCGAAGGCCCCCAGCACCAACAGCACCCCCACGAGAAGCATCCGGCGCACAAGCACCGGGGTCAGGATCGGCTCATCGGGAGCACGGGGCGGGCGAACCATGATGTCAGGCTCCTTGGGCTCGAAAACGAGCATCAGGCCTAGGAGCACGGCCGTCGTCATGTTGATCCACAAGATCTGCACGGCCACGATGGGCAGCATGGTTCCCAGAAGCACTGAGGCCAGAATCACCAGGCCTTCACCGACATTGGTCGGCAGGGTCCAGACGAGGAATTTCGTGAGATTATCGAACGTCCCGCGCCCCTCCTCCACGGCGGCCTCGATGGAGGCGAAATTGTCGTCCGTAAGCACCATGTCCGCCGCTTCCTTGGCGACATCGGTGCCGGTGATTCCCATGGCAACGCCGATGTCGGCGCGCTTCAGCGCGGGGGCGTCATTGACTCCGTCGCCGGTCATGGCCACGATGTTGCCGCGGGTCTGGAGGGCCTCCACGAGGCGAAGCTTCTGCTCCGGCGCCACGCGGGCATACACGGAAACCTCCTCAACGGTTTCCAGGAGATCCGAATCGCTCATCTCGGCCAGCTCCCGCCCGGTCAGAGCCTTTTCCCCACGAACGAGCCCGATCTGGCGTGCAATGGCCGAAGCCGTAACGGCGTGGTCGCCGGTGATCATCTTGACGTTTATGCCGGCGCTGTGGCAGTT
>JAVETB010000053.1:0-19261 GCA_034006265.1 Syntrophus sp. (in: bacteria)
CATGAGGCTGTTCGCCAGAGGATTTGCAGTTTCGCCCAGGAATCCACAAGGTACGTGCGCTACAACGAAAACGTGCCTTATATCCTTCCTGCCTGGGCGTCAGCTTCCCACTTGTTTGAAAGTCCGAATGTAAAGAAGAATCAGCTTTTTCTCCGCTCATGCCTGTCTGCCTCCAACATTTATCAAGAAATGCTGGGCAGCAACTATTCTCCGCAGGAAGCCAGGGGAGCCCTGAATAATAACCTGGCCACTTATCTCAACATGAAAACAAACCTCAGAGAATGGTTGCATATCTTTGGCCTTCGTTGTGATCCCGCGGCCCATCCTGATATGCGTGTGATCATGTGTGGCCTCATTGATTGGTTGTTTGCAAATAATGAGCTTTTCCATGGGATACTTAAATTACACTGCCCTTTGCTTGTCAGGCACATTGATTGGTTCCGTAAAACGTATTCAGTAGACACCGTGGAAAATGTCCATTACATAGTACCTTACGTAGATTCTGCCACAGACTACGATATGGGAAATGCCTGGGCAGAGAAATGAATCTTCGCCAAATCATACAGCAGCACGAAAGAGCGGTTACAAAGCCGCCCTTTGGCTATCCCGTAGCCTTGATATCAACCCTAATAAATAAGGTATTGTCCGCAGAGAAAGAAAAGAGTAAGTGGAAGGCTTTGGCTCAAAGGCGAGGAGAGCTTCTGAATAAGATCCATGAGCTTTCTGTACTAACTAAACTTTCTGAGGAGGAGCTTTTGCATGGAGTTGGAAATTCTGAGACAGTACCAGTTGACAGCACACAGGACCGCCATCTACCCGAGAAGAAAAGATTTGGCAGTAATGGGTGACACAGGCGGAGTCATTTACACTACTCTGGGACTTTGTGGTGAATGCGCAGAATATCACCTGGCGTTTACTGAATATCATAAGCAGCCCCACCTGAATAAAAAGGCCGTAGTTAAAGAAGCTGGTGATGTGTGCTGGTATTTAGTTGAATTCCTTGCAGAATTGGATATTCCTGTTGATGTTTTGATCAACTCGGAAGCTTACCAATCTGGCAGGCCATTCAAAAATTGTATGTACTATGCCGGGTGTTGTTCGGAATTGATCAAAAAAGGTATCAGAGATTTCGGAAAAATAAACCCTGAATCCCTCACAAAAATAATTGCTAATCTTCAGTTACTCTGGGCAAGCCTCAATTTTGATATGGGCCTTCTTGGGCTCAACATGGAAGATATTCTGGAAGAGAATAATAAGAAGCTTCTTTCTCGTTTGGAAAGAGGCAAATTACAGGGAAGCGGTGATAATAGATGAGCAAACTTGCCAGGTATTTACCTGTACTTAAAAAGAAAAAGAACGGTGAAGGTTATCGCGCTTCCGTTCACAAAGATCCTTACGGTAAGTACGTTTTGTTTGAAGAACACGCCCGAAAAGTTGCGGCTGTTCAAGCAAAACTCACAGGGGAAGATAAGCTTAGGAAGCGCATACAAGAATTGGAATTAGAAAATATAAAACTTAGATCGTATTTGAACGCATGAATAAGGCCCCTTACGGGGCCTTTCTTTTTTTGCTTCACGAAGTTAATTGGGGCCAAGAAAGTTCGGTTAAGCAGTGAAAGAATTGATATGCGGGCTATCAGAAAGTAGAAACGAAACGAGTAAGCATCTCAACACGATTCAGCCAGCCATTAAGAGCCCAAGATAGTGATCCTGTTCCACGTCGCCTGTACTCTATCCAACGCAGAGTGATCATAGTGTAGGCAAGTGCTGTATGGTTTTCTGTGCGCAGGGCCAGTATCGTATTATTTCCAATGTCACCATCGACCACAAGATATTTTTTCTGTGCCAAACAGTTGAGGGCTTGCTGAAGAAGTTCACCTGCGTCAAGCTTTACATCCCCGGATTTACCCATGCCCATGTTTACGTAAGAATCGCAGAGAACATAACGCAGGATACCGTTACACAAGAACCACCAACGAAAAAGAAATTCAATATAAAATTCTCTAACATGTGGTTCAAGACTCTTAGTATCAGTAACACCCTTATCTACCAGTTTCCAGATAGTAGCGTTGGGGTGGTATTTACGCGAGATACCCCAAGCAGTCTGCTCACCAGGATCTCTAGGATCATGATGAACAACACGACCTTCACGATCCATCAACCACGAAAAAAAAGAATTCCATTCTTTAGAATTCCTCATTTCATTGACAAGTATCATCCGCTCATCGTTGGAAATAAAACGGGTGTCGATCATTTTTGCCTACCTTTTGAATGGTGAATAAGGGGAAACAGTAAGTCGGAAAGTAGGAAAAAAGTTAGGGCATCTTTCACAGGATGTTCTACCTTGGCAGGAATTGTCTCTAGGATCTAAACAACCCATTTTGTGTCCAGTGAAAGAACTTCTGCCACCAATACGAACACCTCGATACATACCACCAGAAGTAAATGAGTTTTTACCGCTGTCTTTTAGTGCTTCTCTGTAAATATCGTCACATACCTCCCTAGCGAAAAGTTTGTTTCGATAAAGCCAATCGTGGATCACTGCTGCCCTTTTTCCTCTGTGCCCGAACAACCAATAGATAATGGGTATTCTGGGCACGGAAGGCCCGTCAGATATGAGTCCGACCGGGGCCACAATTTTTATTCCGTGTTTGATGGAATAGTAAACAAGATTATCAAGCAGAAGAAAGTAGGTGTCATCCAACTGCCTGTTATCGAAAGTAGATAACCACGGCATTACTTAGCTCCTGTAGCGAGTGATTGTAAAAGCAGTTTTAGGATCTGTTCTGTTTGCGTTTTCTGCGACCCTAATCCTCCTTCAACCGTTCCGTTAGCATCCATGTTAAAGTAAACATCACTGAGTTCCTGATCCCAGAAACGCGAGTATTTGGCATTCCACCCGGTGGGGCTAGTTACTTCGAAAGAAGCGCACCCGAACAAAAGAGTGAGTATGAAAATCATAACGTATTTCATTCTTCCCCCAAATATTTTTTCCTTTTTATTTTGGCCTCATTGTCTATTTGCTCTTTAAAATCCACAAAAGCTTCCAACTCTATACCTTCTAAATTTTTAATGTATTCTGTGCACATTTTTTCAAGTATGAGGATCTGGCGGGGAGTGACCCAAGGGGCAAACCCCGCCATATACGCATCAAAGGGGTTGTGTTTTCCGCGTTCAGAGTATTTCATTTAGCTCTCCGCGCCTGCCTCGGTGTGAGCCAGACTTGCCAGCCCAGGGTTACGCGGTCACAATCAAGCACCGTACAAGCCCTCCACTTCTGCTTTCTTCGGCAGCCTGGACCACACCTGTACCGTCAGCAGCGTAGCCGGGGCTGTGTCGCTGAAGGCAAGAGGGATGGAGATGTCCAGCGTCTTGACCGGGACAACCAACACGTTGCTCATGAGTCCGTCAGCATCTTCGTGGACGATGTGCCAATAATACTGCGTCCACGTGGCAAGGCCAGTTTCGTCGAGCGTGTAATCGCCTGTGTCCGTCACCGTGGCGCTATCGTCCGCGCCACTCTTGATGTCCGCCGCCGCCATCACCGTGGCGCTTTCGGACAGCACGCCATAGATGGCCCCGCCTGCCGTGTCGGTTGTGACTGTCGCGGATACTGCGGAGGTTGAGGATGCGGCTACGGTTGCCGAGATTTCTGGGTAAACGATGGCCGGGGTTGTGATCGCGCTCGTCGAGGCAACATCGGACTCAAGCCCCGCTCCATTAATCTGCACAAAATGCACATAGTAGGTTGTTTCAGGGTCAAGCGCGGGCAGGCTGATACTCTGCTCACCGTCAGTCGTGACACTCTGCGAGAGAGCGGCCTTGACCGTCGCTGCGGATTCTGTGGCGTTGGTGGAGGCCAAGAAATACAGCGTGCCGTTGCCGTCATCGGTGCTTACGCTTGCCGTGGCGGTTGTCGGGCCTGTGGCGTTTGCCGTGGGGCTGGTGAGGACGGGGGCGGTGTCGTCTGCGGAGCCAACATCCATTGCACCTATATCCACGCCCAGATAGCCCGTTCCTGCAAGCTCGGCGGTTGTTGGGACGTAGCCAGCCCGCACCCACGATACGAGGTCCGGCACAGTTACACCAGATGCCGTGCCATTTTGTGTCTTTGTAGCAGCGTCATATCCGTTGATCGCAAGCAACAGGTCTATGGCCCCCTGCACAGTGCCATCTGCACCTCGCGCTGCACCCCATGCCGCCAGATTGCGAGTTGAGTCAACAAAAGTAGGGGCAGAGGGAAGGATCACATCGTTTGCGGTCAGGTCCGTGGTTGCGCTGGCGTATGCGTAACGCGCTCCGCTGCCAGCACCAAATGTCGCATTATGTCCGACAAGTTTCATCCCATCATCGACGGTGGATGATCTTTCGCAAGCAAGAGCCGCAAATATATCAGAATGTGGCGTTGTCTCCCATACTGCAAGATTGCTGTGCGCCGTAACTTCTCCTGGGTATGCTACAACAGCCTGCTCAAACGACACTAGCGCAGGAGAGTCATCACCAGATTGCCCGTATTGTGTGTTGCGTACTACAGATAACCCGTTCGGCGCTGCGCCAACAGCGTAAGCTCTAGACAGCCACGGCTGTATATAGCCAATCTGTACGTTTTCGTACGCCTCTATCCTGGTCGGGCCAACAACTATTGGATTCCCGGCGCTGGCAGCAGCGATTTCAAACACGTTTCTGCCGACATGGTGCGTTGCATCAGCGTTTGCTGACGTTGCGTTTGAACCAAGAGTAAGCGCGCGCAGGTTCTCAATTTCCATGTAATAGTACGAGTCTTCATACGTACCATTTCCACTGGTGGAGTCGTCCTCAACTACAAGTAGCGTTGTTGCCGCAGGCGCATCGCGCAACGCTGCAAATGTGCTGACAAAATTTAGGTTTAACGTGTTTTTTGTCCGCGTGACAACATTATACTCGTCAAACACTGTACCCGAAAAATCAACAGTAGAGCCACCAGCATAAAGAGTCAGTGTTTTTAGCGTGCTGGCCGAAAATGTACTGCCCTTTATTTCTGACAATCCTGTGTTGCTTAAGAAATAAAACGTACACGCTGCATCTCTGAAGTCTGAAGCGTTGAATACAAAATTAGAAACAGCCTGCGTTAGTGACCCAAAAACGTAAGAAGGCCCGTTAAAAACGCAGTTGTTAAACACATACGAATTTGCGTCTGTGAAAGACAGGCCAGCGGCCCCCCACCTGACGTCGACTGTACCAGCCAGCAAAAAAGCGATGTGCTCGCAGTTGAAAAAACCGCGCCCAGAATTAGCGGATGTTGTAATGTTTGCAGATCCTGATATTACAGCTGGACTTGCCTTCGTCGTTCCAATAGTTGTAACCCCACATGCGTAGAGTTGCATATTTGCATTGAGTTCTAGCTCTGCCCCAGCTCGCAACTCAAGATACGATTTTCTTGGTGCAGTCGTTGTGCCGAATATTAGCTGATTGGTTATGTTTGTAAGCTTGCAGTTTTCATCGACTACAATTTTTCCGTCCTGGGCAACTGTTCCACCTGATATTGTATAAGCTCCGTCAACAGTCAGTGTGTACGCAGCAAGTAACGATATAGAGTCCGTACTATCTGGCAGCACACCCCCAACCCATGTAGCTGTATCAGACCACAGCCCAGATTGTGCAACGCTTATATCCGCCATTACTCCAACCCTCCCACAAGCTGCACGATCACACCGCTAGGCGTCATCTCAACCACTGCCGCTATCTCGTCACCAATGTCCCAAGTGTGGGCAAATGTGTCTTCCTGTCCGTCCAGCTTGCCCACAATGTTGCCATTGCGAAGATACAAAGGTCCGAAAACCTGTTCATCGCCAGTGATGCCGGTGGACGCTTTCGTAGCCTTGAACCGCACCACGCACACTTTCCGGCTCGCACGGTTGACCGCGCCCATGTCGGGGCCATTGCCAGCGGCTACGCCGTCAGCCGTGATTACTGGCGTGACGTCCCATGAGATGGAACCGAGCGCGGCTTTGATGCCGTCGGTGGAGCGGTAGAGCTTGATGAGGCCCGAGGGGTAGGGTTTAGCCTTCTGTGGAAAACTAACACGTTCCCCGCTTGTAAAAGAAGCACGACGTATGCCTTCATATTTTTGAAAATCAGGGTAACTTACACGTCCTTCCATATTAGTACCCTTCTATAGTAACGTCACCAGCACCAGTAAACACCAAAGATTCTATTTCACCGTTGTTCTTGATATCTATTGTGGTATCAGCAGGAAGCACATAACTATTCGTATTTGCTGCAACATTACACTTAATACTAATACCTTCCGCCTTTGCCGTAAGACGAATAACGGAACAACCCAAAAGACCTGTCTGTGTTCCCGGGGATGTGAAATCTACACGCACTTTAGTCAAGGAAAAATAGGGTGTGTCCGCCGTTTTTGTGAAAGTAGAAGCAAGGATCTTAAACGTTTCAACACTTTGCCCAGGTAAAACAAGTACGGAATTACCTTCTGCATCTTCCACTCTGTAGGCTTTATCACTATCATTTCTGTAAGTCGGCATGTTCCCTCCTAGAGAAAGCTCTTATTTTCTATAGTTTCCCACATAGCAGAAAATTCTTCCAAGGTCATCGTTTTTATTTTCTCTTCTAGCTCTTGCTGCCAGGAAAGAATTGCAGTTCCTGCGTATCGGGCATTATCAGAGTTTTCTATGATCTTCTTAGCCAGGTAATCCCGGCTGCAACCTCGCGCTAAACAAAGCGCATCAATAGTTGGCGTCTTAAACGGCCATCAATGCACGCGCTTCGGATTCTTGCACTTCCCAGCTTCTTTCCTCTAACTCTGAATAGCCTTTCTTCACTTCGGCAGCTAGAGAATCAGATTTCTTCAAAAGATGAGTTTTAAGTTCATTCTTTCTGTTGATAAGGACCAACTCCAGATTAGCCGCATGAACTACACTTCCTAGAAAAGTGTAACCCTCTTTGTCTTCTGCATAAGGATTATGTCCTTGGTGTACTTCATAGAAGGTATTCTCATCTTCACGAAAACCTTCTTGAATGAAATAAACGTAAACATTTTGGTCTACATCCGATTTTTCAAGTTCGACTACAACATCGTCTATGTAAAGGTTGTCATCTTGTATGTGCATAAAAGCTCCTAGTACTTAACATTGTCACGGACACGCCAATCAATCTCCACACCTTTCTTTTTCCTGTATTCACATTCTTCACATGGATCAGCATAATTCGCCATGTCTTCCGTTTTACCACACTGCACACAAGCAATGGTATCATAGTTGTAACATCCGCAATTACATTTCCAAGGCTTCTTACAGAATACAGGTGTGTGTTCAGTTACCATTACGCTCACATTTCTCCAGATAAGATTTCAAAGCATCCTTGACTTTGTTTACTGCCTTATCATCTGTGTCTTTATGTTCCACGGCTCTCTGCACCACCTTAGAAGTCAATCCACCACACACAAGCAGTAGAAGTTCTTCCGGTATGGGTTCCCATTTTCCTGATTTATAGACGGTGAATCCCCATACGAGCAGAGGAAATATCACTACAAATGCAGAGAGAAACCTGTTTGTAGAAGGTGATCCCTGAACATCAGAAAACATTTTATATACGAAACCCATACCGACCTCCTAGTGCAGATCAGAATAACAAGTGGAAGGATCCTGGCCGTCTTTGCACATGACTAGGCCCGATATGATACCCACCGTCTTCTCAAAGGCAAACAATTCATCTTGATCAAGCTCCGTCTTTTCGAAGTGCTCAAGGATAACTAGCCCTATAAGGGAGTCCTGGAAGTCAAATATACCTGATACGTACACAGATTCTACATTCTTGGATTTGAATATAGCGTAAGAACCACTATCAAATTTTGCCATATCTTCAACATCGGGAAAATAAAGCTTTCTTTTCCTTATCACACCGTAGCTCAGTCCCGAAAACACTCCCAACGGCACATCACGATAATTCTGCATTTCCGGCTTTATGGTGATGGGGCACCACTCGTTGGTAGCAGAAAATTTGATGAAGGGAATTCCTTTTATATTCTCTCCACCATTATGAAATTGGAGCACGTAGGCGCGATCCCCGCCTGCTTCGTACACCATCTTTTCTAAAGATGACTGAATCAATTTATTTCTAAGGATATTTGTAGGGAAGTTCAACTGTAGTTGTGCTTTCTTGTTGTCATACCACTTAGGAAGAATATTGGGGAGGTCCTTCGAAAACTTATAAATCTTTGTGGTCATGTAAATCAGGTAGGGAACTGCAAAAATAGAAATAAGAAGTATTGCTATTTTGTTGGTGGTGGTTACGTCCGGCAGAGTCATGAACTTTATAAACGCCAAAATCATTTCTTCCAGTAACCTTTCCATTATTCCTCCAAGTGGTCAGGGATCACAGAAAGATTAAAAACCTTACAGAACTTAGTAAGCGTTTCCAATTCTCTCTCAGTGAACGTGAAGTCGGGCAGCATATCCATTTTCAGCAATAAGGCGTAAAATGCCAAAGTGTCTTCGTTGACTTCTGCACCATTGACCATCATACTTGTGATTGATCCTTTGGCCACTGCAAACTTTTCGTAATCGACTTCCTGCATGAACTGAAAAAACTCAATCTTGTTCTTAGGAACTTTAACATTGCAAAGTTCTTCTGCAAGACTCAAAGCAACTTCACGATTCATCAGCAACCCAGTAGTCGGGTGTTTTTCGATAATCTTGATCTGTTCTCCGTTTTCCATTAAGGAAATGGAAAAATTATCATCGATATCCGAAAAAAGTTCAAAATCCATATAACCTCCCTAGACAATATAATTGTTAAATGCCGGTGTAGTAGCTTCATACCAGATAACATTTTCGTTCACCGCTGGCAACGCTCTGAAAATTCCCTTGCTCTTAAATCCTTCATTATCACCAGGATTGAACTCGAAATCTGATACTGACTTGCACTTAGGGAAGATATACCACATAAACTTATCACCTATAGGATAAGTGAACTTTACTTCGAAACGAAGATTCTTTCTGCTCGCCATCATAGAGCCGAGAGCCAGAGACACGTCTGTGACGCCTCCCCCAAACAGTACCGATTGTGTCTTGGCGTTGTGCTCGTATGCGCCGAACTCAAGAAAGAACTCCATTTCAGTGGTGAAGATATCGTCATCCATAACGATACCGTTCACTAGCTGTTTGGTTATAGTGTTCTTCGTTTTTGTGTATATTTTAATTCCATCCATACGGCACAGAAGATTGGCTTTCGTCGTTACCGATTCCTTGTTGCTATAGTTAGCAGAGAGTGCATCGACTACAAAAACATCACCAGAACCTAAAAGAATGGACGATCTATCAATAATTGTCTTGGACATAACTGCTCCTGTTAAACTCTGGGATTACTAAGTATAGCTATTTCTTCTGTGGTAAAGGGTTCTGCTCTGAAAATAATATCCGACAGCCACCCACAGAAAGCAGATTTACCTACGCCGCTACTATACTCATGTGCTTGCCCTATAAGCCAGTTTAGACCACTAGAAGGGATGGCCCAGGACAGTGTTCTCCTTTCTAAAAGCACACCATTTATATACATTTCATGATATTCGTTTGATACAACATTCACTAGCACGTGGTAGGGTGTTAAGTCCGCAACGCTAGGAAAAACAATAGTATCTACTGTATTAAAATCTACACCTTTAGATAAAGCCGATTGAAGTCCGTTTGTGCTGTTATACCAAATTTTATACGGAAAGGCAGTTACACTATTTGCGAAGTATTGATTTGAGTTCAGAATGTGACAACCCACCTCACATCTAGCTTTATCGAGCTTAACCCACAAAGATATACCAAAACTAGAAGGAAAAGAAGTATTGAAACCTAAATTACCATATCCAGTTAAGGATGGTGTGAATTTTGGGCAGGGATGATCCGTTAATTGATCTGCTGCCAGAGTTACCCCAGGAGAGTAACTACCATTCACGGTTCCCATTTCTTCCACAATGGTAGTTCCTGATTCCTCATCCAACGGAAAGTATTTAGCTGGTGGTGTAACCAGCTTACCTACATAATATTTATAATTACGAACGGGTGGAGGACTCATCGGAGGATTATTTTTGTAGGGGTGGTCAGCAGGTAAATCGCCAACAAGCCCCCACTTGTGGGCGAGATACCCTTCGATCTTTTGCATAGTTTCGTTAGTTATTGCGGAGGTAAACGCTACTATTTCGGCTATGTCGCCGTTTAGGAATTGGTCGTTATAGAAACCACGCCGACCTATTACACACCCGCCACCAGTTAAAGTGTTCAATGTTTGTGTTTTTGATCCTACGAGTGCCGAATTACGATAAAGGCTAGTCACGCCAGCAATATGTGTCCACACAGCGATTTTTGTTGTTAGTGTGGGTGTGTTATTTTCCGTTATGTCGCCAGAACCATAACCATTAAAGTAGGGATCGCCACTCCCCGTATTGCCCCTGACTGCCAACAGTCGCCAGGTTGCACTAGTGCTTGTGTTTGCGGCCTGCCCAAAGAGTGAGTTTAGCGTCGTGGTTGATCGGGGTGTGTAAACAACGAAAGCCGCACCATCTTGATTGCCTGACCACAGCGCAGAAGTTGAGAGCCAATCGTTGGACCCGTCAAATCTTAGTACGGGCAGGGAATTTAATGCGTTTTGTACGAGAATCGGACGAAGGGAATCTCCCCCCGTCTGGGTCATGTGCCTTGAGTTTCCGCTCTTGTCTTGCCAGGTTTGAACGTAACTGCCGGTAGAAAAAACGATTGTCGAACCATCTGCCGCATCCAGCCATTGCGCCGTTGTTATATCAGAAGGGGTCCAGGCAATACCACTTGCCCCTGAAACTGTAACCGTCAACGTTTTAGAAACTTCATTCACACCATCCGTAGTATGGTAGGATGCGGAGCTATCTAACGTATCCGGAACAAAAAGATCACCAAATTCGTCATTGGGGTAAAATGTCCAAGAACCATTAGCATACACCTGAAAAAGACCCCCGGAAGTACCGGCTACTTGTACGCCCAGATTTAAGGCATCACCATTAACTTTGGATATAGCTAATCCGGTTGTGCCTTCTAGTAAATTGCCAGCTATAATGGTGGTAGTGTCTGTTTCATATTTTATAGAGGAAGGAGATGATAACTTGTAGGGGTGGTCGGAAGGGAGTGATTCTGTTATTGTGGTTATCCCTAATAAAGCATCCCACTTATGGGCAAGATACCCTTCGATTTTTTGTAAAACTTCTTCCTCCAGGCTACCAGAAAAAACAAGAATTATTTCGTAAATGTCACCGTTCCATTTTGAAGAAGTGGTATACCATGTAGGAACCTCAAAATTTAACCAAGATAAATTTGTAACCGACCCAGTGGCTCCAGCTGCCCTTGAACCATTTATACCTTTGCGTGTTTCTCTTGTAGTTTTTCTTTCAAAAAAGGCAATACCTGGATTTTGGCCCAAACTGTGTGACAGGCTGGTAATGATTGGGGCCAAGTCCCTGCGCGTTTCTGTGCTTACCATACCATTAGTGGTTAAACTGAAAACAGGAGCTACTGGCCCGGAGGGGCTTCCAGTATTTCCTTGCGGGCGGAAAAGCCCGTTGTGGTTTGCATCGCCAGTAAAATATCTAACACCAGAAACAGATTCACCGTAAACCGTTGAACTTACTTTTTTAGGCCGAGCTACCGCAAAAAGTGTGTACTCATTTACCGTACCATCTGCTATGCCATTAAAAAGTCCAATTAATCTTAATCCAGACCCGTAAGAATATACGCAGTGCCCTTCTTCAGAAAAGTACGGATCCGTAATTGCTTCTACACTATCCGCATGTCTATCCTTTCCGCTTTTATCCCTCCACTGTGAAACCCTACTAGCAACTACGTCTAATGTTGTACGATCCCCTGCATCTAACCACAGGTCCATATCCACTGCGGAAGGATCCCAACCAGATCCAGTAAACTTTCTGGGCGGTGCGTATTTGTAGGGGTGATCAGCAGGAAGGTTGGCAACAAGTCCCCACTTGTGGGCGAGATAGCCCTCGATTTTGCGGGCATTGGCGTCTGACAGCTCTCCAATAACGCAAACCATCTCATAAAGGCCGACTGCCGTACTTTGATTTGTGTCTCCGTTGACGCCGCCTATTGAAACGTATGCGGAGTTGGTTGCAGCCGTCACCCCGGATGAGTGCCCGGTCGCGCCATATGAGATGTCTGCACCGTTTATTGCCACGCCTACTTGAGCATTTTGCCAGTTGTGGTGCGCGCGGACGATTGCGTTGCCAGTTGCCGTGTATGGCGTTTCCTTCGCCGCAAACGAGTCCGTATCCAGTCTGCGTTGCCCAACAGTGATAGTATTTGATCGGACGCCCAAATATGATCGAATCGAAAGGCCAGACGCCACCGTAGCGGCAAACAGCCTCCTGTAGTCTGTGCCAGAGTTCGCTGGAATATTGCCAGTCATAAAGATGTGCAGGCTGCCGATAGCGTTACAAAAACCAGGGTCTGACAGGTACAAGTTATCGTTTGCTCCGTCAAAGCTGACAACATCAGTCCCAAGCACCGGCCTATTAGCGACAGTCCCCTGTTGTGCGTAGATGCTCCCATCAACATCATCCCAGCGAGACACCCCGGACGAATCTGTGATCGTGTCACTCTGTGAGGCGTCGATCCACAGCGCCGTTGTGATCTCTGAGGGTGTCCACAGCGGAGGAACACCCGAAACCTGAACAGACATTTGCTCCCAAGGACTTACAACAGGTGTACCACCTATTTCTCCACCGTACCTAGTACGCATGTATGCTAAACCAGACTGTGAAAGCACAACCTCTATAGAGTACAAATCAACCGTATTACCATAAGACGAAAACATCAAAACGGTAAATAATTCGTCACTGGCTACTTCCCAGTCAGAATACAACCCTGCCAGTGTTCCACCATACGCTATTTCTGGATTCTTTGCCCAAGTAAAACTGATAGGAGCATTTCCGCCATCCTCTGGATACGTAGATGCTGGATATTCGAATTCTTTTATGATAGAACCGATCTCTACAGTATTCTGAAAAGCCTTGCACTTAATAAACACTTTACCATTGGGCAGCTTGACGATGTAGACTTCCGTAAGCTGATCAGGGTCTGTTCCTGTCATGCCCAGAATAGAAGCACCATAGGGCCAACGAACGCTATGCCCTCCAATAGAATCCTGCCGCAAAAACAAAACGTACACAACGCCAGAAGAAAAATTATCCCCAAAACCCGTAATGAAGGTGTCTCCTACCACTTCGGCTATCATGGCTGTTCTGCAACCAGCACCATCCATATCCAAAGATATGTTCCCAGAAATATCACCGAAGTTTTGAACCCTTCCGTTATAAACTTCTTCTCCTTCGATATTCCAGGTCGTGCCTCTTTTCACCGCAAGTTTATTGGTACTCCCCACAGGCACTGGGTTCAACACCATGTTCGCTAAAGGGGCAGTCTTGTTATTAATATCTATGATATTATTGTTTAATTCAGTAAAGGAATTTACATCCAAATCTATAGCCATAAGTACCTCTACAATGTAAAGTTTGCTACCACGTTTACCATGATCGTAGTATCAATTTTGTATATTCTCAACCATGTGCTGATATTAGGGTCTGTGTTAATTGTTCCTACCACCACAGAACTAGCAAATGTGGGAACAAATCCACCTGTAGCATCTTGAGTCAGTACTAGATCAATCACCATACCAGTTACAAAATTAGTGAATACAAAATTCGTAACTTTGCTGATAATTATGGTAAAGAACTTCCCCGAAACAGTGTTTACTGTGGTGTCCGCCCCTGTCCCGATAGTTAATGCTACTGCGGATTGTGGAACGGGGTATGGCGCAGCCGAAGGTTTCCATTTACCAATAGCACTGTCCCAGACAGCTACTTGTCCTTCTGTAGCTGTCCCATCCCAAAGACCTTGTAGTTTATTAAAAATTTCATTCTCTTTCTGTGCATTTGCATTAAAAATATGCTGCCACCACTGCTGACCGTAATCTATCGTCTCCAGTTTACTTGGACTCTGAATAGCCATGAAACCCCCTAAACCGTATAATTTCCATCGGTCGTTCCTACAGCTAGATTCACCGTAGCGCAGTATTTTCCAAATTCTTTTGCGCGAACATTGACCGTAAAGCCTGCTGCATTAGATACTGAAAAAGTAGCTACTTGTACAGGAAGAACATTCCACACAGTGCCGGTGCTCAGTTTCCATTCAACCACAACATCCGTATCCGATTCTAAGAAGAAAGTAGTAGAAGGCGAAACACCGGCACCAGCTGGTGTCATATCCCTGACGTAAACTGTGAACACTACTTCCGCGCCAGACCTGCTGCCATTTACCCTCGATATAGAAAAAGGATTCAAAGCCAAGGAAGAAGGACCGACAGTAATGGCGGATACGGAAGACAGTGGTATTGCCCCCATCAAGTTGGCAGGTGCTATCTTGTAGTACCCGGCAATAACACCACTAGATGGTGTATAAGTGCATTCCGGATCGTCAACTATCCAAACGCCAGCGTTCGCGCTATGAGCGGCCTTTGTAGTGTTCATAACGCCCCTGACTACCCCTGTGAGCGTTATTGTACCGTCATCATTTAGCGTTGCTGTCTGAAACTTCATGATCTCATTGTCAATCACGAGAAAACGGTTTTCACTAAAAAGACCTGCACGACTCAAAGAAGGTATATCATACTCAAGCTTGAAAGGGGTGAAAACAATGCCTACCGTATCATCTATGTCATACGTGGATGATGTATATGCTACCTTCAGAGTACCATACATCGAATACTCACCAAAACTTTTTGCAAGGCTGTAATCCTCTCCAGTTGCCGAGTAGTACAAGTGAAACAAATTCTCGTACTCAGTTTCCCTAGCAGCAAGAACAAGAATGGTAGGAGAATCAGTAAGAACCGTTCTCGGAACTTCCATTATACGTGTTTTTGTTAGCGGTATAGGCTTTTGAACTTCACGCGCCCAGGTAGAAGAACCTGTTCCGATATCAACCCACTTATCATCAAACAAAGATTCAACAACCTGAACACCATTGAAAATAATCTCGTTAGAGTCAATATTCTCGTAATTCTTTCTTACAATGCGGAAGGAAGCATTTCCTAACCCCATTTGTGTGTTAGTCAAATTTACTATCATACCCTCATTCAAATCAGCGTAGCGTAGAGAAGTTGTAAACTCTACCTCAGCATACGGGTAACTCTCAAATTTTATTAAGTCCGCCAGCCTTTTCTGTGTTGCTCCCAAAGTGCGGAACATTGTTAAATCATAGGTTTTAGTATAAATTTTTCCCAACAAGTTCACAGATGCCGAATTCTGCACAACTGCCGTTCTTTCAGTGAAATCCTTAGACTCGTCTGTAAACGTGGCCTTGATATCATTTATTGTATCTTCCCAGGATCTTCTGGAAAGTGTAAATTTTATGAATTCATCCTCTATAGAACCATAGGAAGCTTCGTAAGGGTTTGAGGGGTTAAGATAGTGCCTGCCTCCGAACTCAAAGTAAAAACCACCCAAAGGAGTAAGTATCTGCTCTATCTTTTCTCTAACTTTACCCTGATTACCTACTACTAGATTAATACCGTAACCCTTGTTGTTCCAGTATGTCGCAGCCAGACCAAAGGAAGAGGTATCAATATCAGTGCCTTTGACACCAGCAGTGGTAAGTATGTACCAGATAGCATTGGCAGGATTAACACCATTATTAGGATTTGCCCAAGGATATGTGTGATTACTCTCTACCACAAAATGAAATGTAGGAAAGCTCGTACCGGAACCACAAAATACTTTACGCATCAAAAGTGTACACACCCCACTTACAGGAGCAAAGTATTCCAAAGGAAGTGTAAAATTTGTGTTACCATCTCCTTTATTCAGAACAAGGCTGGTTGTTTCTGCCCCTTGCTCTACTCCCTCCATAATGCCGGACCACGTGGGGTTTATTTCCGAAGTAATGAACTGCTTATTTTCTTTATAGACCCCCAAAAGCCTTGCTGGTCCTATGCATATGGATTGCCAGCAATCAAGATAATACTGATAACCCGTAGTTGTGGATTTACTGCCCCCACCTTTACCGCCGCTTTTGGATTTCTGTTTCTTTACTTTCAGATTACCATACCAAAGAATATTTCCCGATATCTTCACTCTTCCGAACACGACAGGATAAGGTGATCCCTCAGTAGCTCTTGTTATGTTAAAATCATCAAGGCCAGAAGCCTTAACGGATGGTTGTTGTATGTTTGGCTTATATAAAAAATATGTTCCTACGGCAACCACAGCCATGATAGCCATACCCACGATCATTCCTGTGACCATACTATTTCTCCTCAAAAAGACGAATTTTGTATCGGGTGTGCCTTCTCCACCACTTTACGTAATGGGTAACTTCCACACCCGCATGATTGATACTGTGTATCATTTTATTATCCCCATCAAGGAGTATGGCACAATGGTTAGATAGTGACTGCTTCACTGTTGCGATCAGTATGAAATCACCACGAACATAATCCTGATCAGAATTTAAAACCTTCTTAAAGCTCAAATTTTTATTTACAAGATTCTCATTAAAATTCTTGCGTATAGAATCTTCCACTATAGGATTATCTGTGTGCTCGTGCCAATCTCTACTGTAGTAATCGTAAGTGAGAGTGCTCAAAATACCTATATTTACGTAAGCCTGTCCTATAAACATCGTGCAATCAGCACCATACCCTTTCGCTCGTTGGTAATGTGCGTAGGGCGTTCCTTCCCAGGAAAGAAGCTCTTCTTTGAACTTCTTCCAATTATCAGGATTACAAAAATAAGGGACAAGCATTTTAAAATCCCCACAGTACCGGGTTATCTGAAGGTATGTAAGCACACCCTGCGAAATTCTCTATGTTGTTGAACTTATTCTTACAATCAATAGCAGATTTTGAACAGCCTTGGTATGCACGTAACACAGAGCCTACAGCCACCTTAGAATCAAAAGGAACATGAAGATTAAAAGTGTTGTTTTCTCCAAGTGTTATCCACCTGAAATCATTCAAATACGCTACATATCCGCCAGTGTACAAACTACCGTTTGCACCGATATCTGTAGATACAATCCCGCCTTTCCCTGTAAAGCTCTGGACTACAAAGTTAAGCATGTAATCCGTAGCAGATAAACGGCATTTGTTATCAAAAAGAGAGTTCTGGCAAAAAGAAGAGTGTATGTCCTTAGGCCACACAGCATCTAAGATTGACCCCAAAGACACGCACTGAGCGACAGCGTAAATTCCCTCTATCTGTACAGATTTTATTACGCCTGTGAAAATATTGATATTCACAGTATCAAAACTGGCCACTCTTCCTCGTGTAATCTTTACTTTCGTAGGAACAACGGGGTAGTTGGAAACATACCGAGTTAAAGACTCTGTAAGCGGTGCTGTTATTTCGCAAGTTACCTGCTCAAATGTGGTGTTTCTGTTTATAGTACCCCTTTTTATATGCACAGGTTTATGCTGAAAACCTAGATAAGTTATGGGGTCCTGATACGTTGTATACCTGGAGTAAGCTTCTCCGTCAAAGAATTCATAGACTTCGGCAAACTCATCAACAGCGGTACTGGAGAAATAAGAGGATGGTATAGCCATTATACGTAGACCTCCGCAAACCTTATATTTATTTTAGCCGTATTGCCTGAAGTGAATTCTAAAGTGAACTCATCCAAGTCAAACCGAACATTCTTATACTGTTCGATGTAAACGTTGTCACAATCTTCATCAAAAATCTGAAAGGTTGTAGGATTCAGCATGGTAATGGTTGTGTAATTCTGATTTGTGGAAACTCCAGATATAGAAGTTTCGAGAGTGTAGCCCCTATAGCGGAGCCTTATCTTCTTATTAACCATACCGCTGAACTGTTCAGCAAATGCGTTATTTTGTACCCGCAACTGATTAACACCCTGGTATTCGCCCCGAACCACATTGAAACCACTCACAGGCCACAAGTATTCGAATTGCTTTACTCTTCCTTTAGATCCGCAGATAAAATCAAGAAAAGAGTAAATCTCCTGTTTTGTTTTTAATTTGAAAGTTCCAGAGAAAGATTGAGGATGATTAACACCATACGGGAATTTCTGATAAATCAACTGAGCAGTACCTAAGAACTCACCAATATCCCGGTAAATCTTTTGCTCAAAACCTACAGTATCTTCCCAATCGAAACCTGTAGAAAGAGAAGAAGGAAGAGCGGGCACACCCACCAAAGGCGGCTGGTTCTCTCCGCGCATTTCCTCTAATTCCATGCTCCATTTAAGAAGCTTCCCACTTAAAACTTTAGGTTTGGCAGATTTGAAATATCCTATAATCATGGGGAAACCATAAACATCCGAAATATTCGGAAATTCCTCAAGTATAGGATTCTCAACCACAATCTTGTCCGCAGTGCGGGACACTATCTTTTTTGCCACCAGTTTGTTTGTAGTCCTTTCTATAAGGCAAATATAATCGCAATATCTATTTAAATTCCAATGGTCACTCACTGCTCCGTGCATGTGAACGGTAGTCATACCATCTGTAATGTCGGAAACGTGGAATATCTCCTGGAGAATAGGCACACCAATAGTTTTACTTCCAGCAAAATTTAGGGCGTTGCTGATCATGCCCCTAAACTTCTCAACGTGCGAAAAGGAAATAGACCTCTGTGGTTTAGTTATTAAAGGTCGCCGCTGCTCCCGATTCTTTATATCTTTCGTCATCACTGTGGAAAAACCCATTTTGAACTTCACTGGATCATTCCAATCAGCCCAGAAAGGAAAAACAATAATTCGTGTTGCCTTTGTTTCCAAAAGATAGTTCAGCGGTATCATCCCGTCCACTGTAACTTCTATTTGGAAATCTGTAGCAGAGCTTATTGGTCCTTCTACAAAAACAGTCAGAATACCGCCAGTACCATAACCAGGCTGTAGTGTGAAATCCCCAGCCGTGTAAAATATGAACGTAGTTCCAAAATCACCAACAAGAACTGGTTCTTTAATGGTTGCACTTTTGTCTGTCCAAGCATTCCAAATATAATATTCGATTTCTTGCTGAGACAACACTAAACCAAAATCCACTTTCAGTGCAGGGAAAATATGAACTTGATTTTTAATAATATCCCAGAAATTAGGAGCAACAGTATTAGGGTTCCATGTATTTTTATATACTCCTATAGAACCTTCCTGTGTATTGTATGGGAACCCAATATCCTCACCAAAATTATAACAAGAATACGGAGTTCCCAAGATAAC
>JAVETB010000165.1:0-2831 GCA_034006265.1 Syntrophus sp. (in: bacteria)
TTATCCGCAAGGATGCGGCCGACGCCAAGGTTAAGGTGAGCTACTTCTACCGTGTATAGTCTGATGCGCAGCCGACAGATTCAAGCCTATCTCAGCCAAGAGGAACTCCTGCGCGAAAAGGCCGTGTGGAAACCGGGCTTCCCCGGCCCCTGGCAGCACGCGGGCTGGACCTACGACCCCGCCACGGGCCTGTGGTCGGCTAATCCGGTGGCGGGGGCGGAGTTGGTCACTAATGGCAATATGGAGACCGGCGACCCGCCTACGGGATGGAATGTTACTGCTCCGAGTACGATTGATGGCGTTGCCGAAGAAAGAACCGGGGGGAGTGGCGCACAGTCTATAGATGTTGTTTTTCATACTGGTGGTTCTTATTATTCCTGGCGACTTGACGGTAATCCTCCAGTTGTTATCAATCAATGGTATAAAATTAGTTATTGGCAGAAAACTTTACAGGGAGCTGGTAGGGCTCGATTATATTGGTCTATTAATGCGGCCACATTATTCCCTCATGCAAATCCGGCTGATTGGACACAATACACGGGCACAACAAGAGCAACGAAAACGGGGGCTGGGTATTTATATTTAGATGTATCCACTACAGATGGGGATAATACAAGGTATGATGACGTTTCCGTCAAGCCCCTCACCCTCTCCGAACTCCTCTGCATCCGCAACTACGGGCGGCAGGTGGGGCTCAAGGCCCCGGCTACTAAAGCGGCAGGGTTTCAGGTCGGCATTGTTGTCAGATATTCCAATATAAACAATTTCCTGCTGGCTTATCACGACCGAACCAACGCCTATCTGGTGAAGTACGTCGATGGGGAGGCGACGCAGTTAATCGGCGCGGCGGCGGCGTATGCGGACGGCAGGTATCTCGAAGTCAGGTGGAACGGGGCGGACACCGCCCAGCTTTACTATAACGACGTGCAAATCGGCACCGACCAGGACGTTTCAAGCGTGCCTGCCGGAACCTGGGGCGGGATGTTTTCGACCGGCTCGGCTTCTGACGGCTGTTATGTCGGCACGCCAACGGTGGTGTAAATGCCTCAGATAAGCATACAGACCAAGATGGTAAACGGCGTGCCGGTACTGCCCGAGTGGGAACTGCTGTGGCATGAGCCGGATAAAAACGGCGTACCCACCAAAGGCGGCTATTCGGTAGTGGGGCCGGTCAAGGACACGGTGCTGGTGCTGGTGGAAGCGCCCCAGGCCACCATCGATGCCATGAAACTTGAGGCAGTTAAATATACGCAAGTCACCAAAGAAAAAGAAACGGAGTTGTGCGAGGCTCAGGGCATCACGGTTGAGAAGTACAAGGAATTGTGCGACTGTCCTTGGGCTAGTGATTTGATAGTGACGGCTACGTCTGACGGAAAAGAGGTAATCTGATGCCCTCCAAGACCTCAATCGTAAACCTGGCCTTGTCTCGGCTCGGGCAGCCCCCCATCACCGACATCGACGAGGGCACGGTCACCGCGGACAAGTTCAAGGCCGTGTGGGACGATATCAGGGATTTCGTGCTCGCGACGCACCCCTGGAACTTCGCGGTGAAACGGGCCTCCCTGGCCCGGCTGGCCGAGACCCCGGACTTCAAATGGAGCTATTACTACCAGCTCCCCGGCGACTGTCTCCGGGTGACGCAGCTCGGTGAACAGGAAGACGAATATCTTTGGGAGATCGAGGCCGAAGGCAAGCTCGCCACCGACGAGGCGGAGGCCAATATCGAGTATATCGCCCGCATCACCGAGGAGGGGCGCTATTCCCCCGGCTTCGTCAACGCCCTGGCCTACCGTCTGGCCGCGGAGAAGTGCTTTGACCTGACCGGGCGGCTGGATCTGGCGAAGAACCTGTTGCAGCTGTGGCCCCAGGAGCTGGCCGCGGCCATATCCTTTGATTCCCAGGAGAAAGGCCCGCTGAGCTTCACCTGCGAGGCCTGGCTGGACGCAAGGAGGTAAAGCGAAATGGGCTTTGGAGCGAAACCCCCCTCTCTGCCGCCGACCCCGGCCACGCCGATGCCGGAAGGCTCGGAGGAGCGGGCCGCCAGACAGCGGCAGCGCATGGCCGCGGCCTCCATGAAGGGCCGCCAGTCCACCCTCCTGACCGGCCCCATGGGTTTGCGGACGCCGGCCCCGGTGCAAGTCAAAAAGCTGTTCGGGGAGTAGCCCTTGACCGACCTGATCCAGACCAATTTCAGCGCCGGGGAGCTGAGCCCGCTTGTCGCCGGTCTGGTGGACCAGGCCAAGTATTACAACGGCCTGGAGGTCTGCGAGAACTTCCTGATCCACCCCCAGGGCGGCCTCTATCGCCGCGGCGGCACGCAGTATATCGCCGGGACCAAGAACAACGGCAAGGTCCGGCTCATCCCCTTCATTTTTTCGGCCAGCCAGGCCTACATACTGGAATTCGGGGCCAACTACATCCGCTTTTTCGCCAACGGCGGCCAGGTGACCAAGGCGGGCTCACCTTACGAGATCGCCTCCCCCTGGGACGCCGACCAGGTGTGGGAACTGGAATACGCCCAATCCAATGACGTGCTCTATCTGGCCAGGCGGGGAAGCCAGCTAAAGAAGCTGGTGCGCCTGGCGCATGATGACTGGTACATCGGCGCGGTTGACTTCGTACACCCGCCCACCACGCCGCAGTCCTGGTATCCGAGCGGCACGCTGACGCCGGGGGCGGTATCCGGCTCCAACGTGCTCTTCACCATGAGCGTCTTTGCCACGACCGGGGACACCACGGCAAGCGATCCCACCATCACCAACTGCGTGGACACCAGCGGCTTCAGCGTGGGGGATTGGGTGACCGTCTTCGCGGGCTTTCCCGGGGGCGAG
>JAVETB010000167.1:0-2828 GCA_034006265.1 Syntrophus sp. (in: bacteria)
GGGCTGAACCGACCCCTCAAGACGAGGAATCATTACACGGAGTATGCGGGACGGCTTGTGAAAATCAAGACCTTCGAGATGTTGCCGGACGATGCGGGCAATCTTCGCAAGACCTTTCTGGGAGAGTTGCTGGGTATGGAGGGAGATATGATCCGGTTAAAGCTTCGCGAGGGGCAGACTGCGTCTATTCCCTTGTCAGCGGTTGCCAAAGCCCACCTGGAATTTGAGATATAAAAAGACTTGCCGACATCGCCGGGCACCGGGCGGCGGCTGTCACAACACATTTTTTGAGGAGAATCGGAAGTGGACACCACCTTTAACCTTAAAAATACCATTGACCAGATCGTCAAGGAAAAAGGCATCGAGAAGCAGATAGTGTTGGATGCCCTTGAGCAGGCCGTTCTGTCCGCGGCCAACAAGAAGTATCGTAACACCCGTGATCTGGAAGCCCATTTCAACGAAGAGATCGGCGAAGTCGAGCTCTTCGAATTTGTTACCGTGGTGGATGAGGTCCAGGACTCCTACAAGGAAATAGATCTGGAAGAGGCCCGTGAGGTGGATCCAGATGTCGAGATAGGCGATTCTCTGGGAATGAAGATGGACGCAAGTGATTTCACCCGCATCGCCGCGCAGACCGCGAAACAGGTGATCATCCAGAAGGTTCGCGAGGCGGAGCGGGAAACCATATATAACGAATTCATCGAGCGGAAGGGAGATCTGATTAACGGTATTGTGCGACGATATGAAAAGGGCGAACTGATCGTAGACCTGGGCCGCGCGGAAGCGATTCTGCCGCAGAATGAACAGGCGCCGCGGGAAGTGTATCGCCAGGGAGATCGCATCAAGGCCCTTATCACAAGGATTGAGATGACGGGCAAGGGGCCGCAGATCATCCTTTCGCGTGCCAACCCGGCCCTGCTCGCGAAACTTTTTGAGGCGGAAGTGCCCGAAATAGCGGAAGGAATCGTCGAGATCAAGGGAGTTGTCAGGGAAACTGGAAGCCGCGCCAAGATCGCGGTCTATTCCAATGAGAGCAACGTTGATCCGGTAGGCGCCTGTGTCGGCATGCGCGGCGCCCGTGTTCAGAACGTGGTTTCCGAGCTGCGCGGCGAGAAGATCGACATTATTCCCTGGTCTGAAGATATCGCCCGGTTCGCGTGCAACGCCCTGGCGCCGGCCGTTGTGTCCAAAATCTACATCGACGATGAAAACCGGGCCATGGAGATCATCGTCGCGGACGATCAGCTTTCCCTGGCCATCGGCAAGAGGGGCCAGAACGTAAGGCTCGCGGCCAGACTGACCGGGTGGCGGATTGACATAAAGAGCGAGACCCGTGCAGCTGAGGCTGAAATGCTCCAGTACTCTTCCTATGACGGCGCCGAGGGCGAGGAGCCTGCAGAAAATGCTCCGATGAGTGAATCTGTCGCTGAGGAAGCGACGGAGACCTCAGCGGATACATTGCTGCCAGAAAATGAAGAGCATCAAGCGCCCCCTGAAGAGGCGCCGAGCGAGTAGCCCATGACCAAGGCGATACCCCGAAGGACCTGCGTCGCTTGCCGCCGGACTTGCGAGAAAGAGGAGCTGGTTCGTTTTGTTCTTTCACCTGACGGCGTCCTGGTTCCCGATCTTTTGAAGAAGCTCCCCGGACGTGGTGTTTACACATGTTCAAAGGAATCATGCATTCGGCAGGCATGCGAAAGAAAGCAGTTCTCAAGGGCGTTCGCCAAAGAAGTCACCGGCGCCGATACCAGACTACTCCTGGATGGGATTATAAAGTCTATGGAAGACCGGATTGCTTCATATATATCCCTGGCCAACAAGGCGGGAAAGATTGTTTCTGGAAGCGATATGGTCGCTGATAGCATCAGAAGAAACGGGACCAGGCTGGGGCTTGTGCTTATTGCGGCCGATGTCTCGGATGATATCGGCAAAAAAGTACGGGGATTGGCGGACCAGCATGGTGTGGAAGCCGTAACAATCTTTGATAAGGACAGATACGGCGCGCTTCTTGGAAAGGGATTGAGAAGTGTCCTGGCCGTGCAGGGACAGGGTTTCTCCGAAAAATTGAAGATGGAAATTGAAAGATACAGGAACTTCTTGAGAGGGGAGGGATGTGCCGAATGAACAAAACCCGCGTACACGAACTGGCACAAAAAATGGGGGTTGACAACAAGGAATTGATTGCCAGACTGAAGGCCGTCGGAGTGGAGGTGAACAGTCACATGGCTGTTGTAACAGATGAAGATATTGCAAAACTCACTCCGGTTACACCGACAGTGAAAGAATCCTCTCAGGAAGAAGTACGGGTGAAACCAACCGTTATACGCCGACGCCCGAAACATGTGGAAGAGCCCGTTGTTGTCAAGGCCGAGGAGCCCGATAAGGCGGTTCCGCCATCCGCCGACAAGGAAACGGAGGCGCCGGAAGAACCAAAATCGGTAAAGGCAAAAGCCGAAGAGCCTCTGCGTGAAGAGGTGAAGCCGGAAGAATTGAAGCCGGAAAAGGTGAAGGCTGTTGCCGATCGACCCGCGGAACCAAGTGAAACTGAAGACAAGCCCGTGACGCCGTTGGAGGTCGAAGTGACCAAGCCTGCTGAACCGGAGCAAGTTGAGCCTGCTCGGGAAACAAAGACCCCGGTCGTCGAGGAAAAGCCCGCTGTCACCAGTGAAGCAAAACCGGAGCCGGAAAAGCCTATGCCTGGCAGGGCGCGCATCATCGGCAGAGTCGAGATTCCGGTTCCCCAACCAAGGCAATCTCCCCGGACCACACAACGTCAATATTCACCCCGTCCGGCCCAGCCAACTCGGGAAAAACCTGTCTCACAACCG
>JAVETB010000166.1:0-2828 GCA_034006265.1 Syntrophus sp. (in: bacteria)
TACGGGCCATTGGCGGCATCAGTTTTGCCATCGACACCGCCTCTTTTGTCTCCTTCATCGGTCCCTCGGGGAGCGGGAAAACGACCCTGCTCAACCTCATCGGTTGCCTGGACGCCCCTACCTCCGGCCGTCTTACCGTGGCGGGCACGGATGTGGGGACACTGGATCGCCGGCAGGGCGCCGCGTTCCGGGGGGCCAACATCGGCTTTATTTTTCAGGATTTCAACCTGCTGCCCGTGCTTACGGCTTACGAAAATATCGAATATCCCCTGATCATGGTTCAAAAAGTCCCGCCGGAAGAACGGCATCGCCGCGTGACAGCCCTGTTGGAGACCGTGGGAATGGCGGACCAGGTAAACAAGCGACCGGACCAGCTCTCGGGCGGGCAGAAGCAACGGGTGGCCATCGCCCGGGCTTTGGTCACGAATCCCAAAATCGTTCTAGCCGATGAACCCACGGCCAACCTGGACTCCCATACGGCGCACACCGTTATTGAACTGATGAAAAAGATCCGGGATGACCGCCGGACCACGTTTATTTTTTCCACCCATGACCAGAAGCTGGTTGACGAAGTAGAGATTCTTTTTACCCTCGAAGACGGTCTGCTCAAAGACCGAAGTAACGGGGAGGAATAAGCCATGATGGATCTTTTTAAAATCGCCCTGCGGAACCTGTTGCGCTACAAGCGCCGGACGCTGCTCACGGCTTCCCTGATCACCATCGGCGTTGTTTTTGTCCTGGTTTTCATGGCCGTTTCCGGATCTTTCAAGGCCATGATGATCGGCCAGATTACCGATGCCATGCTGGGTCACATTCAGATCCACAAAAAGGGCTATGTCGCCTCCATCGATAATCTTCCCCTCAACCTGAATCTGAAGGCTTCGACCTTCGCCCGGATGGAGGAGTCGTTGCGGCAGCAGAAAGATATCGAAGCCTACTCGCCCCGCCTCAAGTTCGGGGGGCTCTTCAGCAATTTTAATGAATCGACGAATATCCGCCTCAACGGAGTCTATCCAGACCGGGAGTTTAAAACGGTTCCACTCCTGACCTCGCGCATTTCAGAGGGGAAGAAGACCCTCGACAAGGGGGAGATCTTCATTCCGTCTCTGCTGGCCAAAGGGATGAACGTCAAGGTGGGCGATCCCGTCGTCATCGTAGCGACGAACAAGGAAGGGTCCGTTAACGGGAAACCCTTCGTCGTGGCGGGTATTCTGGAAAGCGTGACGGGTCCCGGAGGACGGGATGGTTACATCCACATCGAGGATGCGGCGGATGTTCTCCGGATGCCGGAGCTGGAAATCAGCGAAGTGGCCATCCGCCTGAAGAATTTTGACCGGTTGCAACCAACGTTCACTGAGCTGGAAAAACGATTGGTTACGGCATTCGGGAAGGACGGCAAATTCCCCCTGGAGATTCATACCTGGGAGGGTCTGACGCCGTTTTTCAATATCGTCCGGATGCTCGACATCATGACCTTCTTTATCAAGTTGATGCTCGTCGCCCTGGTGCTGATCAGCGTTCTGAACGTGATGATCATGGCCGTTTATGAACGGATCCGGGAGATCGGGACGATGGCGGCGATCGGCACACCTCCGGGTAAGATCCTGGCTTTGTTCATGCTGGAAGGGTTTTCCCTCGGCATTCTGGGAACGCTCATCGGTTGCGGGCTGGGTGTTCTGCTGATCTTTATCCTGAATCTGGCTCACATCACCTTCAATTTCGGGCAGCAGCGGGGGCTGCTCCTGGAGGCTACAGTCCACCCCGGCGCACTGCTTTCGATTGCCGGAATTGTCATCATCGTCTCGGTTCTTGCCAGTCTGCAGCCGGCCTTCAAGGCCTCCCGCATGGAGCCGATTAACGCCCTGCGTCATGTTTAAACGAAAGGAAAAGTCATGAAGATGAAATGCGCCTTATCTTTCTTGTTCCTCCTGCTCCTGCCGTCCCCGGTTTTCGCCCTGGATGGCACGGCACTGCTCAAGCAGGTAGACCGGAACCTGAACCCAGAATCCTACGAGATGTACCGGAAACTGATCAACGTGGAACCCGACGGTCGAAAGAAGGAATTTACCCTTTTTTCCGTAAAGAAAGGTTCAGACAAGATCGCCGCCGTATTTCTCGCCCCGGCCAGTGAAAAGGGGCGCAGTACCCTGCGTCTCGGCGACAACATGTGGCTCTACATTCCCAACGTGGGGAAACCGATCCGCATCACCAGTCTCCAATCCGTTGTCGGCGGCGTCTTCAACAACTCCGATATCCTGAGTCTGGATTACGCCGTGGAATACAATGTTGCCCGCGTGGAGGATGCGGGAAATGAGCATCTCCTTTACCTTAAGGCCAAGACTAGGACCGTCGCCTACGACCAGCTCAGGATGTGGGTGGACAAGGGCAAAAAGTTGCCGACCAAGATCGAATGCCTCACTGAAGCGAACCTGCTCATCAAAACAATCTATTTCAAGGATCACAAGGATTTCGGCGGAGGGATCGTCCGGCCCGCCGTCATCGAAACGGACAGCCCGCTGTACAAGGGTTACAAGTCCATCATGATCTTCGCCAAAATCAAGAAGCGGTCTTTCAAGGATGAGGTTTTCACCCTGACATACATGCCGAATATCGAATCGTTGCGTTAAGGGTGGAATCGAATGTGGAAGGTTCGATTCAGCAAGGTTTTCGCCGTACAGATTCTGAGCCGGAGGATCATCTTGGTGATCTGCATTCTGCTGTGTTGCGTAATTCCTGTCCGGGCTGAGGAATCATACACTTTCGATGTGGCGGAAATCGAAAAAAAGCCGTACTCCTTCGGCGGCTACGTGGAATTACGCCGGTCCTGT
>JAVETB010000168.1:0-2755 GCA_034006265.1 Syntrophus sp. (in: bacteria)
GGTCATCCAGACGGACCGCCCTTTTCCGGGTCGCTGGATGTTGAAATCGTTTGCCGTCAGGTCCCGATACAATTCCTGCATCCGGGGCCCGTCGTGCCAGACCACAACCACCTCCGTGGGAATCTCGCCCATCAGCTTCCGCGCCTTCTGGAACTGCCGTTCGTCCGCCCGGTCCAGTGACAGAACGATCCGCTTGAGATACCGCACCTTTTTCAGCTCCTCGATGATGACCGGCATGGAAGGCGTTTCAAACTCGGAAAAGAGAGCCGGAAGCAGAAGAACCGTATCGCGCTTTCTGGTGATCGCCACGAGCTCCTCGTCGATTTCTTCGGAAGGCCTCTCCTTCAACCTCTGTAACGTGGTAATCATTCCGTGTTGATAAAAATCAGCCATTTCATTTTCCTCCTTTCCGTCTCCAGATTTTGACCATGTAATCCTTCTGACGTTCGAAGGCCTCGGCCTGGGCCTCAAAATGCGCCTCCGCCTCGGCCGGGCTCTTGTCCCGCACCTCGTTGACCAGGGAGGCCACTCGACCGTAATAGAGGGGCACCATGGTGTCCAACACCTTGAAGCGCTGGCGCGGCGTGGCCCGGAACGCCCCCGCGTAGCAGTAGACAATGCGGACCCACGTTTCAATGGGCAGGTAGAACTGGTCCCCCTGATCGACCTGGGCCAGTTTGCAGATGGCGGAAAAATCCTGTTCATCGATGATGTTCTGCCACACCGTCCCGAAATTGTTCAACCCCACCTTGAAGTATTCGAGAAGGACTTCCTGGTTGATCTCAAAAGCCGGCGGCTCCTGACCAACAAACTCGCCGAGGGAAGGAACTTCCCGGGACCGGCGGACTTTCAGCCAGAAATCCTCGTAGCGCTCCATCAGCTGAAACGTGGTTCCCACCACCTGGCGGAACATGGGCCCCAGGTCCGCAGAGGGATCCTTCTGCCCATGCACCTTCGCGCCAAGCTTTGCCTGGCAGATCCGGAAACCGCCGACAATGGCAGACGTGGTCATCCAGATATCGACCCCGAATTTGGCCACGTCCGTCTCCCAGACGTCCTGATCCAAATAGAACTTGATCAGGGCCGGAGACAGTCCGAAGTCGCCGCCGATGGGCTGCCGGATTGTTTTTCCGTAAAGGGCCCTCGTCAGGTTGTAGGCAATCGTATTGGTGATGGTCCCATCCAGTTTATAGCGCTTGTAGTCGGGAGCGACGTAATCGTATCCCTCGATCACCGGATCCAGGATGTTCCGTACCCATTCAGGGGTAATGGAAAGCAGATCGGAATCGAACACCGCAATCGCCCTGGCCCTGAGAAAAGCGGCGACCTCAAAAACGGCCCGCAGGCCGGAGCCCTTCCCGTGGCTTCCCCGGTAAACGGTGACAATGCTCTCGATGTTGTAGGATTTCGGATCGATCGCCCGGGCAAGTTCCCGCGTATCGTCCGTGGACCCCCCATCGGAAATCATGATAAGGGCCTTTCGGTCCTTGTAATAATGATCCAGGCCCTGGATGATGACTTGAACGACATGGGAAATGGTGTCGCCGCTGTCATAGGAAGGAATGCCGATGACGATGTCGGCTGTTCCGAGCTGTTCAATCTTCGTCCTCACATGAGGCCTCAAAGCCGAGGAAAACCGTATTGCCGTGGTCATGATTCGTTACCTCCAACCAGTAAAATCGCGATGTCCATGACATTCGTCCCTGTCGGACCGGTGACGATCACCCCCCCCGTCCGTTCCAGGAAGGAAGAGGAGTCATTCCGATCCAGAAAGTCATCAAGAGAAAGGTTCATTTCCCGGGCGCGCGTCCAGACGGAGGCGTCGACCAGCGCCCCCGCAGCCTCCGAACTTCCGTCGATACCGTCCGTCCCGGCGCATAACAGAAGCAGTCCGCCTTGATCCCGGATTTCCCGAAGAGCCGCCAGGCAGAGCTCCTGGTTCCGGCCCCCCTTTCCGTTACCCCGAACGGTCACCGTCGTCTCTCCGCCAAAGAGAAGGCAGAGGGGGGGCTGCTCAGGCATGCGGCTCGCCAGGAATTTCCTGCCCATGGAGACAATGGACTTTGCCGCCTCCCGCGCCTCTCCTTTCAGGCGGTCCGTCACAAGATGGGCCTCGAGCCCCAGGAACAGCGCTTTTTCCTTCGCCCTTCGCAGGGCTTTTCGATTGCTGCCCACCACAACGTGATCGATGCCGGGGTTGGCCGCCTTGGGCGTTTCTTCCATCTTCCCGGCGGGACCTTGCTCCATCAGGACCCGAACGGCAGCGGGCACCTTTTCCCACAGACCGTACCGGGCCAGGACCTCGCGGACACCCTCGATGGTGGAGCGGTCCTTATACAGCGGGGCGGATCCGATGGTCTCCAGGTCGTCACCGATGACATCGGAAAGCACCAGAACGACCCCCCGCGCCTTCGTCATCGCTCCCAACCGGCCGCCCTTTACCAGGGAAAGATGCTTTCTTACCGCGTTCATTTCGTCGATCGGCACACCTGCCGCAAGAAGCATCCGCGACATTTCCTGGAGATCCTGAAGGCTCAGCGGAACAATCGGCTTCTCAATCAGGGCGGAACTTCCGCCGGACAGGAGGTAGATGAAAAAGTCCTTCTCCGAGAGCCCGGAAAGCGCGTTCATCAGCCTTTCCGCCGCATGGACGCTTCGGGCATCGGGAACGGGATGAGCGCCCACAACCACATCAATGCGGTCCGGTTCCGCTTCGTAACTGGAAACCACCAGCCCACCGGCGACCCGGTCTCCA